>CAYMQV010000005.1:0-6367 GCA_964392395.1 uncultured Gemmatimonadaceae bacterium | reverse complement strand
ACAGAGCCCGATGCCCTCGGCGCCGAAAGCGCGAGCGATTCGTGCGTCCTTCGGGGTGTCGGCGTTCGCGCGAACACGGAGTCGGCGCGATCCGTCCGCCCACTCCAGAACTTGTCGAAATGCCAGGTACGTCGGAGCTGCATCGGGGCGCAAGGTCCCGTTGACGACGCGCATTACTTCGCTGGGTACCGTCTGCAGCTCGCCGAGGTAGACGTTGCCGGTTGCACCGTCGACCGTGATCCAGTCGCCCTCGCGGACGATTGTGTCACCGACCTTGAAGAGCCGCGCTTCCGGATCCACCATCATGCGCTGCACACCGACGACGGCGCACTTCCCCATGCCTCGGCACACGACCGCGGCGTGACTCGTCATGCCACCGCGCGCCGTCAGGACCGCGCGCGCGACCACCATCCCATGAAAGTCCTCCGGCGTGGTCTCGTCACGCACGAGAATTACGCTGTCTCCCCGTCCGGTGCGTTGCTCGGCAGTGTCGGCGTCGAAGACCGCAATTCCGCTGGCTGCGCCAGGTGATGCCGGCAATCCCTTGCAGATCACCGGGGCGCGCTGTCCTGCGTCGATGACGGGATGCAGCAGCTGATCGAGCTGATGCGCGGGCACGCGCTGGACCGCCTCATCACTCGTGATCAGTCCCTCGTTCACCATGTCACGGGCAATTCGGAGCGCGGCGGCCGCAGTGCGCTTGCCGTTCCTCGTCTGCAGCAGGTAGAGCTTCCCCCGCTCCACGGTGAACTCCAGGTCCTGCATATCGCGGAAGTGCGTTTCCAGCGCCAGCTGCGTCTGCATCAGCTCCGTGTAGGCCGCGGGCAGCATCTCCGCCATATGCTCGATGCGCAGCGGTGTGCGGATGCCCGCGACCACGTCTTCGCCCTGGGCATTCACGAGGAACTCGCCGTAGAATGCACGCTCGCCAGTGGACGGATCACGCGTGAATGCGACGCCGGTGCCCGAGTCGCTGCCCATGTTGCCGAAGACCATGGCGACGACGCTGACGGCGGTTCCGATATCGTCCGGGATGCCGTTCACCCGGCGATAGTCGACGGCTTTCTTCAGCATCCAACTGCGCCAGACCGCTTCGGTGGCGCCCCACAGCTGGTCGACCGGGTCCATTGGAAACTCGCGTCCAGCGGCGTGCCTGACGAGCAGCTTGTACTCGTCGACCAGTACACGAAGCGAGGCTTCGCTGAGATCGGAGTCGACTTCGACGCCCTGCGTCAGGCGCTTCGCCTCGAGCAGATGTTCGAACTTCTGAATCGGGACGTTCAGCACCACGTCGCCGTACATCTGCAGGAATCGGCGATAGCTGTCGAAAGCAAAGCGTGCACTCCCGCTGTTCCGCGCCAATCCTTCGACTGTCTCGTCGTTCAGGCCGAGGTTGAGAATCGTCTCCATCATTCCAGGCATCGAGACGGCGCCGCCTGAACGCACCGATACCAGCAGCGGATTCTCCTTGTCGCCGAAGCGCTTGCCTGAGACCTGTTCGAGACGGGTCAGGTTGGTCGCAACCTCAGTGCGGAGTTTCTCGGGGTAGGTCTGCTCGCGCAGGTAGATCGCGCAGAGCTCACAGGTCATCGTGAAGCCCGGAGGTACGGGCACCCCGATGTTCGTCATCTCGGCGAGGTTGGCGCCCTTGCCGCCGAGGATCGCCTTCATCTCCCGCGTGCCATCGGCGTGTCCGTTGCCGAAGAAGTAGACGTAGCGGCGATCGTTCATCGGTGCGGGAGTCGACACGTGGGGCAGGGAGAAAGTGGTCGGGTCAGCAGGCGTACGCGCGGCCCGTCACGAGGTCCGCCGGCGGGTCGGTGGGATAGTTACCGCTGAAGCAGGCGTCGCAGAATCCTGTCGGGCCACCCGGGACGGCCCCGAGCATGCCATCCAGCGAGAGATACCCGAGTGAATCGACGCCCAACGCGTTCCCGATCTCGGTCACATTGCGGGCCGATGCAATCAATTCCTCCTTCCGGGGCGTATCGATGCCATACCAGCACGGCCCGGTGACGGGGGCGGAGCTGACGCGCATGTGCACTTCGCGGGCGCCGGCATCCCGAATCATCTTGACCAGGCCGCGCGTTGTCGTGCCGCGGACGATGGAATCGTCGATCATGACCACGCTGCGACCGTTGAGGACTTCGCGAACGGCATTGTACTTCACCTTGACCTTTGCAATGCGGCCGGACTGCGTCGGCTGGATGAACGTCCGTCCGATGTAGTGATTCCGGATCAGCGCCAGCTCGAGCGGCAGTCCACTCTCCTCGGCATATCCCAGGGCCGCTGCGTTCGACGAATCCGGGACGGCGAAGACCAGATCCGCACCGATCGCCGGACACTCACGGGCGAGCTGCTTGCCCAGTGCACGGCGGGCGCGGTCGACGCTGTGTCCGAAGATCTGACTGTCCGGACGTGCAAAGTAGACATGCTCGAAGACGCACTTCTTCAGCGGCAGTGGCTCAAAGGCCTGCACCGTCCTGATCTCACCATGTTCGACCGCGACGATTTCGCCGGGCATCACTTCGCGGAGCAGCGTCGCATTCACGATGTCGAGCGCACAGGTTTCGCTGGTGGCGATGACGCTGTCGCCGAGCTTCCCAAGGACCAGCGGACGCCAACCGCGAGGATCGCGCGCCGCGAGCAGCGTCTGATTGATCAGCACGACCAGCGAGTATGCGCCCTCCACCCCCTCGAGTGCGTCGGTCAGTCGCTGCACCGGATCCTCGTGATTGGACCGCGCCAGTCGGTGCAGCAGGACCTCGGAATCCATCGTCGAGGTGAAGATGGATCCCTGCATCTCGAGTTCCGCCCGGATCTCCGACGCGTTCGTCAGATTGCCGTTGTGTGCGAGCGCGATCACGCCCCCCTTGAACCGCGCCATGATCGGCTGCGCATTCTCGACCGTCGAGCTGCCCGCGGTGCTGTAGCGCGTATGGCCGATCGCGACATCCCCGATCAACGCGGCGATCGACGACGCGGGAATGGCTTCGGAGACCAACCCCATCGCCCGGATGGGGTGCGCTGCACCGTGGAGATCGACGGTGACGATTCCCGCAGACTCCTGGCCGCGATGCTGCAAGGCGTACAGGCCCAGATGCGTGAGTGCCGCTGCATCCGGCGTGCCAAAGATACCGAAGATTCCACACATGACGTTTATGTCCTCAAGCCGACGCGGTGGCCGCGCGCTGCATCAATGCGGGAATCGCATCGAAGTACGCATCGGCCAGCGGTGTCAGCGGTGTATCGATCAGACGGGTTGCGGTGCGAATGGTCAGACGAGGCTCCGACGTGACGGCGCCGATCACACGCGCCGGAATTCCGTGAGCTTCTGCTGCCAGGAGTACGGCGTCGGGCGACGCAGTGCTGAGGAGCACACGACCTTGCGCCTCGCCCCAGAGCAAGGCGCGCTCGGAATCGACCTGGGAATCGGTGAGATCCACGCTGGCGCCAAGCATCGCGTCTCGATCCCCCATGCAGCACTCGGCGAGTGCGACGGCGAAGCCCCCCTCGCTCAGGTCATGAGCGCTGCGAACGTAGCCGCCGGCGATCAGAGACAGCAGCAGGTCCACCAATCGCTTCTCGTGGTCGAGATCGACCACGGGAACGGCGCCGATCGTCACGCCGTGCACGCGCGCCAGGTACTCGCTCGCGCCAAGTTCATTGGTGCTGCTGCCAAGCTGCACGATGCTGTCTCCGGGCGTCGTGAAGCTGCTCCGGGTGACATGGGCGAGGTCGTCGATCAGTCCGACCATGCCGATCGTCGGCGTGGGAAAGACGGCTCCCTGGGGGTTTTCGTTGTAGAGCGACACGTTCCCGCCCGTGACCGGTGTGCCGAGTGCCCGGCAGGCGTCGCCAATGCCGAACACCGCTTCGCGGAACTGGAAGAACACTTCCGGCTTCTTCGGATTGCCGAAGTTGAGGCAGTTGGTGATCGCCATCGGCCGCCCGCCGGTGCACGCCACATTGCGGGCGGCCTCTGCGACAGCGATTCGGCCTCCCATGCGCGGGTCGAGATAGACATAGCGGGAGTTGCAATCCGTCTTCAACGCAAGCGCCTTGTTTGTGCCGCGCAGGCGGACGACGGCCGCGTCGGCGGCCCCTGGCCCGACCACCGTGCTCGTTCGCACCTGTGAGTCATACTGCCGATAGATCCAGCGCTTGTTGGCAATGGTTGGTGAGGACAGCAACTCGCGCAACGTCCACGATGCATCCGCCTCCTCGCTGCGCTCCGCGATGGCGTGCGGATCCTTGGCACGAAGCGCGGCGATCGCCACGCTCTCGCGTGCCTCGGGGTGGTACTGCGGACACTCAGTCACCAGACGGCTGCCAGGAAATTCCGCAACGATCCGGTCGCCTTCGACAACCCGGTACACCGGCTCGGCGATCACCTCGCCGATCACCTCTGCCTGCAGTTCCCATTTGCGCAGGATCGCCTTGGCCGCCTCCTCGTGACCACGCCTGGCCACGACGAGCATGCGCTCCTGGCTCTCGCTGAGCAGAATTTCGTACGGCGTCATGCCCTCTTCGCGAACCGGCACCTTCGTCACGTCGATCACGACGCCGACATCACCGCGCTCCGCCATCTCGGCGCTGCTGGACGTGAGCCCGGCTGCGCCCATGTCCTGAATGGCCACGATATGGCCGCTGCGAATCAGTTCCAGCGAGGCTTCGAGCAAGAGCTTCTCGGTGAACGGATCGCCGACCTGGACACGCGGTCGCTTCGCTTCGTTCTCGTCGCTGAGGTCTTCCGAGGCGAAGCTGGCACCGTGGATGCCATCGCGACCGGTGCGGGCGCCGACCGCAAGAATCGGATTCCCGACGCCTTCCGCCCTGGCGGTGATCAGTTCCTCCTCGCGCATGATACCGACGCACATCGCGTTCACCAGCGGGTTACCCTCGTACGCCGGATCGAACATCACGTCGCCGCCAACGGTCGGGACGCCAATACAGTTGCCGTAGTCGCCGATTCCCTTGACCACGCCGGACACCAGCCAGCGCACACGCGGCGTCTCGAGGCTGCCGAAGCGCAGTGAATTCAGCATCGCGATCGGTCGCGCGCCCATCGTGAAAACGTCGCGCAGAATCCCGCCGACACCGGTTGCGGCACCCTGGTACGGCTCGACCGCGGACGGATGGTTGTGACTCTCGATCTTGAACGCGACAGCCCACCCATCACCAACACTGATGACGCCAGCGTTCTCGCCCGGGCCCTGCAGCACGTACGGTGCGGTGGTCGGGAGCGTCTTCAGGACGGGACGGGAATGCTTGTACGAGCAGTGTTCGCTCCACAGCGCGCTGACGATGCCCAGCTCGGTGAACGTGGGTTCGCGGCCCAGCAGGCCGAGGAGCTTCTCGTACTCGAAGGGGGTGATTCCATGCTCGGCGACGAGGGCAGGAGTGATTGCCGGATCACCCGGGCGTGGCTGCACCCTGGAGGTCGTCGCACTCATGCGCCGACCCTCGACAGCAGGGATTCGAAGAGTGGCAAGCCGTCAGTCGAACCGAGGAGCGACTCGACGGCGCGCTCGGGGTGGGGCATCATGCCGAGGACGTTGCCGGCCGCGTTCGTGATCCCGGCGATGCCGCGGAGCGCACCATTCGGATTACTCGCCTCGGTGACGTGCCCTGCGGCATCACAATAGCGGAACACGACCTGTCCATTGCCTTCCAGCAAATCGAGCGTTGCGTCGTCGGCCGCAAACCGACCCTCACCATGCGCGACGGGCACGCGAAGCACCTGGCCAGACTGGTACGAATTCAGGAACATCGGCGCGCATCCTTCGACACGGACATGCACCCAGTCGCACACGAACTTGAGTCCCGCATTCCGCATCAGGGCGCCGGGCAGCAGATGGGATTCGCAGAGAATCTGGAACCCATTGCAGATCCCGATCACTGGCGCGCCACGCTCGGCGTGTGCGACGACTTCCTGCATGATCGGACTGAACCGCGCGATCGCGCCGGCGCGCAGCGCGTCGCCGTAGCTGAAGCCGCCCGGCAGGATGAGCACGTCACAGCCCTGCGTGTCATGATCGCGATGCCACAGCGAGACCGCGGTCTGGCCCAGCTGGTCGGTCACCGCGTGCATCGCATCGACATCGCAGTTCGAACCCGGGAATGTGACGATTCCGAACTTCATCGTCAGGCCGTCACGGTCGACACGATCTCGAAGTCTTCCGTGACGGGATTCGCGAGCAGCTTGTCGCACATGGCCTTCACCGACACCTCAGCCGCCGCCGCGCTGTCTGCCTTCACGTCGAGCACCAGATGACGACCGATACGAGTATCAGCGACGTCACTGAAGCCCAGCGCGTGCAGCGCGTCGGTGACGGCCTTGCCTTGCGGATCAAGCAGTCCCTTG
>CAYMQV010000004.1:54519-62442 GCA_964392395.1 uncultured Gemmatimonadaceae bacterium | reverse complement strand
ATGCAGTTACCGGCGTTCCCGGTCCACCAGGAAGCTCGTTAAAGAGGTCGACGAGCCGAGCTTCCCGGAGCACCGTTCGGAGTGGGCCGGCAGCGGTCGTCTTCCAGCGGATCAGCCGCAGGACGCCATCCTGGATCTCGATGCCCGTGATGTCGCCGTCGTCGAACTTGCAGCAGCCGGTATTGAAATACGCCGGAAGGCTCCCCGGCTCGTGCTGGTTCTCCTTCGTTCGTCCCGCCCACACGGGTTTGTGCGTGTGGCCGACGATCAGCATCATCTTTTCCTGGTTCACGGCCCAGTTGTACATCATCACGTCGTGCTCACCCCGCAGCGCCGCGTCCTGCGACGGCAGGTCCACCCCGCCAAACCAGCCGACGCCGAACCGGTTCTGCAGCCAGCGATAGACCACCAAAGCCACGCGTGACACGAAGGCAAAGCGGTCGGAGCCGGCCGTGCCCTGATGCCCATGCGTCATGAACAGGGTACCAATCTTCTGGTCGCCATCGCGGACGCTGATCCGACACCCCTCCCAGACACGGCGCAACCCGATGCCCGGGGCGTAGGGGCGCAATTCGATCGCGACCAGCATCTCCTCCATCCACCGATCGTCGTGGTTGCCCCAGATGCGCAGATATCGGTGTGTACCGAAGGCCGCTTCAGACTCCAGCACGTTGCGGTGGGCTTTCGTCACCTCGCGATAGCTGTTTTCCCAGAGCTCCTCGACGTCGCCAAGCAGCACGAGGCGGAAGCCGGCGGCATTGTAGTGTGCAAGGGCTGAGAGGTAGGTCGGCACACAGCGGACGAATTCGTCGGCGTGATCACCTGCCCCCTTGTGTTGATCGGACAAGATGATCCAGGGCTCGTGCTGCCGGATGTCGAGCGCCGTGCGCCAGGTGAAGAAGCCCGAGATGGCGCGATCGAGTCCGCGCCTGACCGCGCGTTGCTTCATCGTGCGCGCGCCGGCAATCCGAATCCGGACTGGTGGCGTGACTGGTATGCGGACGAGTGTGGCCGGGCTGTCATGGTTCCGGCAGGCTAACCTGCGCCACGCCGTAACGGAACGCTCGACCACCGCCCGCTTGCGCGCCTCATGTACGTTACTGGGCATTGGCGTGCCCGGAGCGACAGTCGCCTCACCCATCATGGTCGCCTGTGCTTCGAGATCCGATCACCGCTGCTTCGCGTAGAATTCATGCCAGAGTCTGATTCTGACACCAGCCAACCAGCACCGCGCAGCATGCCTGCGTGGGCGCTGCGGACGCGCCTCTCGGAGGATGCGGCGGGCGACGTTGCGATCATTCTGCGGATGGCACAGGGTGACGAGTCGGCACTCGGCGCACTCTATGATCGGTGGTCCGATGGCGTTCACGCTCTCGTCGTACGCATCGTACGTGACGAAGCCGAAGCGGAGGAAGTGGTGGAGGCTGTGTTCTGGCAGGGGTGGCAGCAGGCGGGGCGCTACACGGGTGACCGTGGCACGCCCGGCGCGTGGCTGCTCGCCATCGCCCGGAGTCGCGCGCTCGACCGTCTGCGTACCATCCGGCGGCGGCGCGACGACCTGGCGGCCGATGATTCGGTCTTCGCGAACGAACCGGCCATTGGCGATCCACTCTCCGACCTGAACACGAATGAGCGGGCCGGGCGCGTGGTTGCCGCGCTCGATACGCTGCCACCAGAACAGCGCACCGTGCTCGAACTGGCGTACTTCGAGGGATTGAGTCAAACCGAGATCGCGGATCGCCTGTCGCAACCGCTGGGCACCATCAAGACTCGCGCTCGACTGGCGTTGCGAAAACTGCGCGACACGCTCTCGGTGCTGCGCGAGGAGTTGACGTCATGACGATTCCACTCACACACGACGAAGCCTTCGCGATGTTGCCGGAACTGGCGCTCGGATTGCTGGCGCCCGACGAGGCGGCGGTGCTGTTGGCATTCGTGCAGACGTCGCCCGCCTGTCAGGCGGAGTTGGCCTCGCTGCGCGGAGCGGCGGGCGCGATGTCGTCCGCGGTGCCTGCGGCCGCGATGGATGGTGCGAAGAAGAGTGCGATGCGCGATCGTCTCGTGTCACGGGCAACCGCCAGCGCGGTGTCCGACGCTACCGGCACTTCCGATGCCGGAGCAGAGCGCGCAGCGACGTCCGTTCCGGGGGCGACGACGGCACCACCGCTCCACCTCGAACCGCGTGAGGTGTTACCGGAGAAACATCAACGCGTCGTCCCGGGCCAGCGGCGCAACCCTGCGTTGCAGGTGCTTCCATGGATGGCGGCCGCCGCCAGCATCGGTATTGCGCTCGCGCAGCTACGCACGAACAGTGAGCTGACCGCGCAACGTGATGCCGCGCGTGCGGCACTCAGCTCGGCCACGGCGTCAGCGACGCAGCTCTCCGGGCAACTGGCGAGCCGTGACAGTCTGGTGGCAGCGATGACGGGCGCGCAGGTGCGCGTCGTCGAACTGGCATCGACCGCGCGGCTCGCGCCCGGCGCGAGAATGTTCTGGGATCGCCTCTCGAACCGCTGGACGCTGATCACACATGACCTGCAGCCGGTGCCGGCCGGACGCACCTATCAACTCTGGCTGGTGACCGCCAGGGCGGAGAAGATCAGCGCTGGTACGTTCAACACCGATGCGCAGGGCCGGGCGGTGGTGCAGGCGACCTACGCGCTGGCCGAGGCAGATCTGGCCGCGATCGCGATCACCGAAGAGCCGGAGGGGGGCTCGCCACAACCAACGGGCACGATCCTGGTGGCCGGCACTCCTGCCCAAACCCGCTGAGCGCGCGCACGGCGTTTCGCGACCATGCAAACGATGGAGTCCGGCACCGTGTCGATCGAACGTTTCAGCGTAGGTCAGTCGGCCGAGTTGACCCGCACCCTGAGCGACGCCGACGTGATGGCGTTTGCGCAACTCACCGGCGATTACAATCCGGTGCATGTCGACGACGCTGCGGCCGCCGCTTCGGCATTTGGCGCGCGGATCGTGCACGGCATGCTGACGGCAAGCCTGCTCTCGACGGTGCTCGCGATGCAACTGCCAGGGCCGGGCGCGATCTATCTCAACCAGACCCTGAGCTTTCTGCGGCCGGTGAAAATCGGAGAGACGGTCACTGCGCGGGTCGAGATCACCGCAATCGACGAGGCAAAGCGTCGACTGACACTGGCCACGACGATCCGCAATGCGCGCGGCAAGAACGTCGTCACGGGCGACGCAGTGGTTCAGGTGCCCGTTTGACACGCCGGCCGCTGGCCGCTGGCCGTTGTCGCGGTGCTCGCGTGACGGCGACGGCAAGAGCAAGAGCAAGAGCAAGAGCAAGAGCAACGGCGTTAACGCAAAGGGTGCGAGGACGCAAAGGCGCAAAGAACTGCAAAGGCTTTTGGAACTGCAGGAGCTTTCGGGATTGCGAGGGCTTGCCGGAAAGAAAAAGGTCGGCTCGGACCACGCAGCTGATGTGGTAGCGAGACGACCTTTACAAAAAACTGTTCATCGGCGCCTCGCGCAGCGCTGCCGGATTGCTTCCGGAATCCTTTGCGCCTTTGCGTCCTTGCGTTCTTTGCGTTAGGCAGTTGCAGTTGCAGTTGCAGTTGCAGTTGCAGTTGCAGTTGCAGTTGCAGTTGCGATGGCCATTCCCGCCTGCGTCACGCGCCATCGCTGACGCAGTGCGTCAGGCCGTCGTGATCAGCTGCTCGACCGCGGTCTGAACGGCGGCAAGTGCGGCGGCGTTCTTGAGAGCACTGAAGCCGATGCGCAGCTTCTCATCGGGGAGGAGCGGCTCGCGCATGTGGGCGTTCAGCGTATTGACGAGCTTCTCGCGGCTCTCGGCTGAGATCGCCTTCGACGCCTTCGGTACCAGCTCGAGCCGCGGCACGTCCTGACGGCGCGGCGAGGCGGCCCAGACGATCATCTTCGAACCGACCCGTTCGAACGCGATGGTTCCAGGCGTGTCTTCCTCTTCGCGGAACTTGAGCAGCGTCGGATGCTTGTTGCTCCATGCGATCAGGGCATCGAGGACCGCAATCAGGCGCGGCTGTTCGACGGCATGGGTGTCGCGTGCGATCGCCTTGACAAACAGATCGCGGGCATCGGGCAGGGTACGGGACATCAGGCTCTCCTCATCGGTGCAGCGGCACTCGACGGGCGCACATTGGCGGCACCTTGGAGTCACTACGCCTTGTAACCTACTGCAGCGCACGCCAAATGGACGAACCCCCGAGAATCGATTCTCGCTAACAGCCGCCGCACTGGCGCGTAGTCGCCTTGTGCTCGCCGCCACCCAAGGCCATACATGGCTCACTGCACGCGCCCACCCTCGCGTGCGCCAGAACTCCCCCACAGCCCGAGTCCGCTGATGCTGCGTTTTCGTGCGTCCCTGCTGTTCGCCGCTACCGCCGTACTCCTCGCCACCCCACGGCATCTCGTCGGGCAGGATTCGACCATCACCCCGGCGCCCTCAGCGCCTCGTGCCCCGCTCGATCCCCGGATCGAGCGACTGAAGGCGGAGGCCTCGACGAAGGTCGAAGCCCGCGCCAAGCTGATTCAGGAGATCATCGATCAGGTCTACTCGTACGGTGAACTCGGCATGCAGGAGTTCGAGACGTCGAAGTACCTGACCGGCATTCTCGAGAAGAACGGCTTTACGATCACGCGAAACGTGGCCGGGATGCCGACTGGGTGGGTTGCGCGCTGGGGCAGTGGCAAGCCGGTCATCTCGCTCGGCTCGGACATCGACGGGATTCCGCAGTCGAATCAGGCCCCGGCCACGGCATTCCGTTCGTGGCAGGTGCCTGGCGCACCGGGCCATGGCGAAGGGCACAACTCCGGTCAGGCGGTGAACATCGCTGCCGCGCTGGTGGTGAAGGAGATCATGATCCGCGAAAAGATGGCCGGCACGCTGGTGCTCTGGCCGGGTGTCGCCGAAGAAGCGGTGGCGGGCAAGGCGCATTTCGTCCGCGCCGGTGTGTTCAAGGACGTCGACGTCACGCTGTTCACGCACGTCGGCAACGACATGGGCGTGACCTGGGGCCAGTCGTCCTCGCTGGCAATCGTGTCGGCCGAGTTCCGCTTCAAGGGCAGCTCGGCACACGCAGCCGGCGCACCGTGGCGGGGCAAGAGTGCGCTGGACGCCGTGATGCTGATGGGCCAGGGGTGGGAGTTCCACCGCGAACACATGGAGCCCGGTCAGCGCTCGCACTATGTGATCAAGGACGGCGGCGACCAGCCCAACGTGGTGCCGAGCACCGCGTCGATCTGGTTCTACTTCCGTGAGCGCGATTATCAGCATGTGCAGGACATGTTCGATGCCGGCAAGCGTATCGCACGGGGCGCCGCGATGATGACCGAGACGACGCTGGACACGGTGGTCATCCTTGGTTCGGCGTGGGCGGGGCACTTCAGCAAGCCGGTTGCCGAAGCGATGCAGGCCAACATCGAGACCGTGGGCTTGCCCAAGTGGGACGAGAACGATCAGGCGCTTGCCAAGGGTCTGCAGCGCGAACTCGGCGTGGCGCAGAATGGGCTGGTGACGCAGGTGCGTCCATTGCAGGGACCGGCGCGCAGCCTGGTGGCGTTCGGTGGCGGCTCCGACGACATCGGTGACGTGAGCTGGAATGTGCCGACGATCACGCTGCGTTACCCGTCGAACATTCCCGGCACCCCTGGACACAACTGGGCCAATGGCATTGCAATGGCCACGCCAATTGCACACAAGGGCGCGGTGTACGGCGCCAAGGTGCAGGCGATGACGCTGATCGACCTGTTCACGCAGCCGAAGATCGTGGCTGATGCCTGGGAGTATTTCAACACCGTGCAGACGAAGGACACGAAGTACGTGTCGTTCCTCGGCCCGAACGATGGTCCGCCGACGTGGCTGAATGCCGAGATCATGGCGCGGTATCGACCCGAAATGCGGAAGCTCTACTACGACGCGACGAAATATCGTTCGTATCTCGAGCAGCTCGGGATCGCGTACCCGACCGTGAAGCCGCCGACGAATCCGGTGCCGTAGATTGTCGGAGCGGTTGCAAAAAGCAGGAGCGGCCCGACGACATTGGTCTTCGGGCCGCTTCTGCCTTCTTCCTTCACAACAGCGATATCGCGCCGCGCGCCGACGTGGGTGACGCTGCTGCTGCATGTCTGCACTCCGAGTTCAGATCGCCGCTGGTTCTGGACGGGGCCGGTGCCCGACCAGTTTCACGACTTCGACAACGACCAGTGGCACCAGCGTGCAGGCCAGAATCAGCTGCCAATCCCTCCAGGAAAGAGGGACGGTGTTCAGCACTTGTCGCAGGAAGGGTATCTGAACTACAGTCAGCTGCAGGAGGACTGTGAACGCGATTGCCGCCAGCAGCCAACGATTGGAGAACAGGCTGCTTCTGAACAGGGATTTCGTGCGCGAGCGGGCGTTGAGCGTGTGAGCGATCTGTACCATTGACAGCGTCATGAACGCGATCGTCACGCTGTGCTGCAGTCCCGTACCCGTCTCACCGTACCAGCGCAGTCCGACGCGAAACGCCAGCAGTGTGCACGCAGCCAGCAGCAAGCCTTGCCACGCGATCAGCCAGGCGAACGACCGCGTCATCAGCGGCACGCGTGGATCCCGCGGCGGACGCTGCATGACATCGTCCGCGGCCGGCTCCATTGCCAGGGCCAGCGCAGGAAAGAGATCGGTGACCATGTTCAGCCACAGAATCTGCAGCACCGCCAGCGGCAGCGGCCAGCCCAGCATGATCGCCGTGAAGACCGTCAGGATTTCGGCGAAGTTGCAGGCGAACAGATAGTGGATGAACCGCAGGATGTTGCTGACGATGACCCGTCCCTGCTCGACAGCGCCGACGATCGTGGAAAAATTGTCGTCGGTGATCACGATGTCGGCGGCGTCCTTCGCGACGTCCGTGCCGCGGATGCCCATTGCGATGCCGATGTCTGCCGTCTTGAGCGCGGGCGCGTCGTTGACACCGTCACCGGTCATTGCGACCACCTCGCCCTGCTGCTGCAGGGCACCCACGATCTGCAGTTTGTGCTCCGGTGTGACGCGTGCAAACACCGATGTGTCGTTCACAAGTTTCTGCCACGCCGATTCATCCAGTCCGGCCAGCTCGCGCGCGTGGACCACGCGCATCACTGCTCCACCGGGGCCGACATCGAGTCCGAGCTGATGCGCAATCTCCTTCGCCGTCGCCAGTTGGTCGCCGGTGATCATCACCACACGGATACCGGCACTGCGGCAGGTATCGATCGTCTCCTTCACACCGTCGCTGAGTGGATCGATCATGCCGGTCAGCCCCACGAACGTCATGTCGTGCGCCAGTGCTTCGGCCACGTCGCCGTCCGCATCCGTCAGCGGGCGCATTGCGAGTCCAAGGACGCGCAACGCCTGACTGGCAAGTGATTCGTTCCGCTCGCGCCAGGAGGCTCGTGCCGCGTCGGTGAGCGGCGACCGACCGTGCCCGTCGAGGACCCATCCACTCGCATCGAGCATCGCCGACGGTGCGCCTTTGGCGAAGGCGATTCGCGATCCGTCCGCCGCACGGTGCACGGTGAGCATGCGCTTCGTTCGACTGTCGAATGGCACTTCGCCGAGCCGGGGGAAATCACGCTTCAGCGCCTCGTGCTCCAGTCCAGCCTTTTCGGCCAGGACGATCAGTGCAACTTCGGTCGGGTCACCAAGAACTTTCACCTCAGACCCTTCGCGCGTGACCTTGGCGTCATTGCAGAGCGCGCCGATACGGAGCGCGAGCGCCACCGGATCGTCGGCCATGGCAAGCGCCGCGCTGTCCACGGTGTGATCTCCAGTACGAAGCTCGCCGTCGGGCGAATATCCACTTCCGGATATGTCGAGCCGTTGCTCACCGGCGAGCAGCACGCGCACCGTCATTTCGTTCCGCGTCAGCGTCCCGGTCTTGTCGGTGCAGATCACCGTCGTCGACCCCC
>CAYMQV010000004.1:0-54509 GCA_964392395.1 uncultured Gemmatimonadaceae bacterium | reverse complement strand
CCCAGCGCCTCGACAGCGGGCAGATTTCGCACCAGCGCACGCATGCGCGCCATCCGCTGCATTCCGACCGCCAACGTCATCGTCGTGACCGCGAGCAGGCCCTCGGGAACGGCGGCGATGGCCAACGAGACGCCCACCTCCAGCATGCGAAGAATTTCATTCCCGCGGAGCCACCCCGCCAACACGATCACCGCACAGAGGCCGAGTACCAGGTAGAGCATCGCCCGACTCAGCTGGGCCAATTTCTTTTCCAGCGGAGTGGCGCGATCTCCGACGTCACCGATCAGTTTGCCAATGAGACCGAGCTCGGTCTCGGCTCCGGTCGAGGTGACGAGGGCAGTGCCGCGGCCAGCCATCACCGTCGTCCCCATGTGCACCACGCTGGCGCGGTCACCAAGAGCGGCGCTGGCATCGGCAACAACAGCCTGAGATTTCATGACGGCCAGCGACTCACCCGTCAGGGATGCTTCGTCCACCTGTAATTCGACGGCATCGAGGACACGCGCATCCGCCGGAACGCGATCACCTGAATTCAACAGGACGAGATCGCCGGGCACCAGATCACGCGCAGAGATCTGCATTTCGTTTGCATCGCGCCGTACACGTGCCACCGGCACGTCCTGCTTGCGGAGCGAATCGAGCGCACGAGCCGCCTTCAACTCGGTCGCGAATCCGATGAACGCATTGAGCACGATCACCACCAGAATCGCGACGCACTCGGTTACGTCGCCCATCAGCAACGCGATCGCACTGGCAACGAACAGCAGCAGAACGATCAGGCTCTTGAACTGATGGACCAGAATCGAGAGCGGGGAGCGGCTGGCTGCCACCGGGAGGGCATTCGGCCCATGCCTCGTCAGTCGGCTCGCGGCTTCCGCAGACGTGAGCCCCTTTTCCGGGTCGGCGCCCAACTCGCGTGCCACGTCGTTTATGTCTTTCGCGTGCCAGGCGGCACCCATCACTGCTTTCCCATCATGTCTGACACGGCATGGGTTGCAACGCCCGACTGCTCATTTCCGTCGACTGCCGGACTGGTCTCGGACATGATCGCGCGGCGATCCTGTGCCGGATGCTCGGCCAGAACCCGACCTGGAATGCTGCGCAGATTCGTGAACATGACATTCGATGAACATATCGAGCCCCTTGCTGAACGCAGCAAAGGGCTCGACGGCTGACTCAGGGCGAGCCAGGAGTGCGCGGCTTGGCCATCATCGGATCCGACGGCATCCGCATCGCCGCAGCGCAGATCTTCAGAATCTCGGCCGTGTGCTCTATAACCTGTGCCGTGTTGGGTACTGGTGCATTGACTTCGGTCTCGAGCATCCCCAGATGCTTTTCGATCGCAGCCATGTGCGCCTGCATGTCGCCCATGCCCGCCATCCGCGACGAGTCCGTTCCCATGGGCATGTTCATCGGGCGGCTCATCGTCGAGTCGGATCGAATCGGCGGCGTCATCGGCTTAACCCGTGCAGAATCACGGCGACCGGCAGCGGGCATTGGCATGGACATGGAGTCGCGCCGAGCTGGACGTGTCATCCCCGCTGCAGAGTCCGCAGTCATTGGCGTACGCATCGCCATACCCGAGGTCGCCATCTGCGCCGTATGGTGAACTTTCATCTGTTCGAAGCTCCGCCGCATTTCGGTCGTCGCCGGTCGAGCGAGTTCCACATTTACAGTCTGGGACTTGCTCGCCTCGGCATTCACCGCACGCGCGAACGATGCAAGTGCCTCGCCATAGGCCATCGCAAGCGCGTGATGCGGACCGGACATCATCCTGGCCGCGTCGTTCGCCATTGGCATCGCGCCCGGACGAGTCAGTGCCGTGTCTCGGGTCACTGGCCGAACCTGTGCACCTGCGAGCGTTGCGTGTGCCAAGCCGAGCAACAGCGGGGCCGCAGCGCTTACGATGCGCATTCCTCTGTGATTTTTCATCAGACCTCGAAGTCATGTGTCGGGCACATACGAGTTCGCCAGCGCATGATGCGCGGACATTTGTAGGTGCGATTGATGAAAAGAGCACAGACCATGCCGAAAGACTCAATCATGAGGCAAATGATGGAAATCAGGCGTGAACTCGCGCTTCGCGTGCGTGCGCGCATGTCATCTGGATCCGGCGCGGCGTGGTCACAGCAGTTTTGCACACGAGGACGGCAGCTGTGATGAGTCTCGCTCGAGCACGCTGACAGAGCGCTCAGTGCTGACGGATGAGCAGCGCCATCAGGGCTTCACGCGACCTGGTGCGGAGTGTTGCTCACCGGATGCGAATTCACTCGATTCCGTCACTGATCACTGTTCACGACTCGCAATCGGGTGACCCTGGGAGACGCCTTCGGGCCGCGAGCGTTGCAAGCTCATGGACAATGCAATAACCGAGTGGCACTGCACCGCCGGAATCGGTGGTTGTTGGACGCAGTGATGCCGGCCCACGATCAAGTGCGATCCCAGAACGCCGGCGGCTCGATACCAAGCGCACGCAAGTCCACATATTCTCTGCCCGCGATGATAGATCTCGTTGTCGATCACGTAGAGGAACAGATCGTGGACCGGGAATGTCCACTGGCCGAACGCAGTGACCGTCTCGGCGTATTTCTCGCGCGGTGTCTGAGGGACGATCGCATCAAGTTTCGGCGTGCTCGCATCCCATGCGGCGAGGATCTCGTCTCGCGTGGTTGCTGCACTCTCGGTTTACGGCGCCCACTCACCGGTCAGAACGCCGTGGGCTGTCGGTACCGCCATGCCGAGCATTTCGGAGGCGAGGGCGCTGAATGGGCGCATCCCACCGAGCGACAGGGTCGTGAACTCGTCAGCCGGGAAGGCGGCAATCACACGCCGCGTGAGGCGACGGTGCCCTTGCCAGTGGCTGAGGAAAGCGGCTGGCGAGATGACCGTGGGGGCGAGTCGGGAGCAGACATAGGGCCTCTCGGTGGACAGGAGTTTCTCGTCACGCGTCGGTCTTTGTTCGAAGCCGGACGATGCCTGTCGCCGATAGTTGCCGCAAGACCATGACCCCGTGTCTTCACCGACCTCGTGTGCCGAAGTGCTCAGTGTTCGAGCTGCGCCTTCGGCACGGCTGCTGCCGCCTTGGCGCAGAAAGCGGTCAGCATGGACCCGTTCGGGCCAGCGGCAGCGGTGACCGATTGCCAGGTGGTGTCTGTCGCCTTCGCCGACTGCTGCGCCAGCGCCTGACGGGCGATGCTGTCGGGCAGCGGCGTGCCGTTCATCACAGCGGTCATGCTGTCGATGCCGACGGTGCGAAATCGCGCGCCGGCACAGTCGATCTGATGCCGCATCTGCATGCGGGTGGACATGCCACCGATCTTCATGTCCATCTGCATCTGCTGCGATACGATCGCATAGCCAGCCGGCGAGGCGATGACGTTCACGGTATCGACCCAGATTGGCATGCGACGCATCACGATGTTGCCGGTAGTGTCGAGCAGCACCGGCATCCACTGCGGACCGACGGCGAGTGGCGGCAAGTCTGTGTTGTCGCCGCTACAGGCGGTGAGGAGGCCAGCCAGCAACATCAGCGCGATTCGACGCTTGCCGGACGCTCGGAGCGTGAGGGGAAGGCGTGACTTCTTCATTCTGCCGTGCAGTCCAGAACAAAGTAACTGGATGACACTAACGCTGGTCGTACCGACGCGATCCGCGGTCGTGCGCCACACACTTCGGTAGCCTGTACTCGGCTACCCGCGGGATCGCGATCAGGGGCCAGCCTCGGCACTCACGATGCGGACGGTGACGAGCAGCTGGCCGACGTGGCGCATGCCGTGCTCGGCGCCGTGCACGAGGCAGCCGATCACGGTCGACGGCAGCTCCGCGCGACCGATGCCGCGGAAGTCGCCGAGGATTGCGGGGTCGATCGTCCTCAACTCGGCCAGCGATGCCGCGATGCGCGCATCGAGCAGATCGAGCAGCTGCAGTACGTATTCCATGACGATTGGTTCGGCTTCAGCCCGCAACGCCTCGAACTGCTTATCGGTCAGCGATTCGTCGCGTGCGTAGGTGAAGAGTCGGTCGAGCACCCCTACGATGTGCCGCACATGAAACGCCGCCGCAGCCACACCGGCAGGCCGCGCATTCCACTGCGCCTCGGTCAATGGTTCGACGATCTCGTGCACACTCTCGCCGATCTGCAGGATCGTGTGCGCCACCGGTTGCAGCATGGCAGGTACACCATAGACCGGTCCACGCTGCCAGTACTCGCTTCTGCTCATTTCGTCGCTCTCCGCTGATAGGCATGCTCGGCGCCGCCCTCGTTCGTGCTGCGCACTCAACCCGATGAACTGTTCAACGCAAAGAGGGAAAGAGGCCAAGTCGCAAGGCCCCTCGCGGAGCCGCGTTCAGGCAGTTCTGCCACAACGCAGTTGCTGTTCCTTGCGTCTTTGCGTCTTTGCGTCTTTGCGTTCATGCAGTTTGCAGTTCGGCAGTGTACCCTCACGACGTTGCGGCATGCTTCACGAAGATCGTGGGACGATGGCGGAATACGAATGTGTTCTCCCGGTGCACCGGCCAGAAACGCAACACGGGGCCGGCCACCTTTCGGCAACCGACCCCGCATACTCCCACCCAGGAGGTTGCGTGGACTCCCCTCCACGCAGGATGTACTACCGTCGATAGCCGCTGGTGTTCCGCGTGCCGTCCTGACAGGTCGGCCAGGCGCCCGGCGTGCCGCTCGGCCCGGCTGGCAACGGATCCAGTTTCACCCGGGCCATCAGCTTCGGGTCCTCGCTGGCCAGATAGATGAGCATGGCGGCGAGGGTCGCGTTGTGCTTCAAGTCGTCGACGATGATCTTGTCGTACGTGTCACGATTGGTGTGCCAGGTGGTGAACCCGTAGTCCCAGCCGAGTGCGCCAAGATTGAATCCCGGTGCACCGGCGCACACGAAGCTGACGTGGTCCGTGCCGCCGCTGCCGGGAGCACCGACTCCGGTGTAGCGAATCCACTGCGTGAAGTCGCTCGGCAACTGCGCCAGATATCCGCGCAGGACAGTATCCGCGCTGACCAGGCCGCTCGCATTCATGTTCACGATCCGACCGGTGCCGTTGTCCTGATTGAACAGCGCCTGCAAACCGTTCACCACGTCGGGATGGTCCTTCACAAACGAGCGCGAGCCGTTGAGCCCCTGCTCCTCACCCGCCCAGTGACCTGCGAGAATCGTGCGCTTCGGCTTGTAGCCGACACTCTTCAGGATGCGCATCGCCTCCAGCATCGTGATCGTGCCGGTGGCATTGTCCGTCGCGCCGCTCGATGCTTCCCATGAGTCGTAATGGGCAGACAGCATGACATACTCCTTCGCCTTGGCACCGCTGCCCTTCACTTCCGCGATCGTGTTGTGCACCGGCTGCTCGCCAAGGAACTGTGCATCGATCTGCACCCGCAGTTTCGGCCCCTGATTTTTCATGGCCAGCCGGTAGACGAGACCGTAATCCTCGCAGCTGAGATCAAATGTGGGTACCTGCTGGCGCGGCGAGCCGAACACCTTGTTGATGCCGGGATAGTTCGACCAGCCGAAGGTCACGACACCGGCGGCCCCATACGCCTTGAGACTGTCCTGCAGACCGGCCGCAGCCACACCGCGGTTGTTGAAGCTGACCCGGATCGAATCCTGCGCCGCGCGCATCGACGCCAGTGTTGCAGGCGTCGCGAACTCCGCCATCTGCTGCGACGTGCGACAGGTGATGTTCGGGGCATTGATCATCACGAACTTGCCACGCGTTGCCATCAGCCAGGCGTGTGCGGACTCCGCGTTCTCAAACTGCGGCAGCACGACCACGTCGCCGGTCACGGCGCCATTGGTGGCGGGACTCCACGCCAGCATGGTCGCCTCGAGCGTGCGGGTGCGCGGTGCCACGAGATCGACATGCGTCACGCCACGGCTGAAGCTGTTCCAGGTGCCCCACTGCTCCTTGCGCGCGCTAATGCCCCA
Organism: uncultured Gemmatimonadaceae bacterium; assembly: GCA_964392395.1. Lineage (GTDB taxonomy): Bacteria > Gemmatimonadota > Gemmatimonadetes > Gemmatimonadales > Gemmatimonadaceae > JACMLX01. The sequence continues at coordinate 48,576 of CAYMQV010000004.1, read as the reverse complement.
CTCCGCATACTTCTTCAGCAACCAGTCGCCAGCGGCGGTGAAGCCCGGCGAACCGGTGAGGCGTGGTCCGATGGAATCGGTGAGCACCTGCGCCAGCGCGCCCGCCTGAGACCGCGTCATTCCCTCTTCCATGATTCGGAGCAGCACCGGATCGGTCACCGGAGTGCGCCGCACCCACTCGGGCCACCGATCGGCGGCAATCGGAATCGCCATCCCGTTCGGCGCCACCGGCGCACTGGCGTCAGGACGCTGAGCGACGAGGAGTGATGGCGTCAGGGCAATGACGAGCGTGAGTCGACGGACGAACTGCGGCATGCAAGATCCCGGGGTCGGAGTGAAGCGCCAAATCTGACCTGTGCTCTACGACTCCGCCGTGCACCTCGTTATTGCGATTGGGCTCTCACTGGCGCCATGAAGCCGTTGCCGCAAAGGCGCACGGGCCGCCTCCCCGGGGGGAGACGACCCGCGCAACACGCGGCCAAGCGCTCGGGATCGCTTCTGCACGCGCACAGTAGCGGCGCTCCGTCGCGCCAGGCAGTGAATGCTCGTCATTGCGGCCTCACAACTGACCAAGCCGGTTCAGTGCTCCATGATGGAGCATACGAGATGCCAAGCTCTTCCATTGTACCAGCGGGATGCCCGCGAGGAGACGACCTGTGCCGTAACTCCATGTTTCGCAAAGCGTTACCATGGTCACCCGACACTTGGATGGTCTCTGCCAGCGGCGAAACGGATGACGCTACGGTGCCGTATTCAGGCTCAACTGTGGTGAGCGCGCGACTGTTCCCGCTGCGAACTGTGGTGCCGGGGCTGCGATCGCCCACCACGCTCCCACGCTCGTCCGGCGGCAGCCCTGCCGGAGGAGCGACCGAGTGCAGGCGCCCGCTTCAGCCCGACAACAGATGACAACAGATGACAACAGATGACAACAGATGACGACTGAAGCCGAGCATCAGAGCCGCGGGCTGAGCCCGTCCGCCAGCGAGCTTCGATACGCGCGCCATGCGGGCACCAGCCCGACCAGAATGCCTGCGGTCAGCACGACGGCGATGTACGCCCACTCCAGTGCTCCGGGTACCTGCACCGCGATGTGCACGCCCGTGTTGCCCTCGATCACCCCCTGCGCCAGCGCAAAGCCGCCCATGACCAGACCAATGCCGAGCGCGCACCCAAGCAGTGTGAGCAGGCCGCTCTCGAGCACCAGCAACGCCACGATCATCGACGGTCGCGCTCCAACGGCGCGCAGCACCGCCATCTCCCGGCGTCGCGCCTCGAGTGACGAGTAGAGGGCGACGAGCATGCCGATCAGCCCGACCACGATCGTCAGCGCACCCACGAGCCGGAGCCCGCCTTCGATCGTGCCGAGTGTCTTCCAGAGTTCAGCGAGTGTGACACCGGGAATCACAGCCGTCAGCGGCTCGGCCTTGTACTGATTGATTTCCCGCTGCAGGCGCAGCGTCTCGAAGCGCGTTTTCGTACCGACGAGGAAGGCGCTGAGCGCGCGCGGCTCATCCTGAAAGACGTTCGAGGGCGCCGGCGAAATCGGTACGGTCGCGCCGGGCATCACACCGGCCGGTGACGCGGCACCAGGCATTGCCGGCGGTAGGCCCGCGCCCGGCATGACGGTACCCGGCATGGTGCCACCCGGCATGGTGCCACCCGGCATGGTGCCACTTTCGGCGCCGTGCATCGCTTCGATGCCATCGAGTGTGACGAAGAGGGCACGGTCGAGCGGCGTGAATGTCTGACGCAGAACGCCCACCACGCGGAAGGGATGCGACTCGTGATCACCGAGCCCCGCCACCGCATTCAGCCCGTGGCCGACGGTGATCGGGCTGCCGACTCCGTATCCGAGCTTCGCTGCCACTTCGCTGCCGATCACCACGTCACTGTCGCTGGCAATCACCTGCCCCGTCGCGAAGGACAGCGTACCAGAGCTGCGATAGCGCCAGTGTTCGAACAGACCAGTCGTGGTGCCGATCACGCGGTACCCGCGGTGTGAATCACCGATTGCCAGCGGGACGGTCCAGCGAATGGCCGGATGCTGTGCCCACTGCTCGTAGACGGCGTACGGCACGCTGCCGGTTGGCGAGCCGATGCCGAAGACTGATCCGAGCAACAGCTGGAGCGTGCCGCCGCGCGCACCGACGACCAGATCAGTACCCTTGATCGTGCCGGTGAAGCTCTCCCGCATCCCCCGACGTGCCTGCTCGACGCCCAGCAGCAGCGTGATGCTCAGCGCCACGGCTGCGACCGTGAGCATCGACGTCACCGGCCGGTTGCGCAAGGACCGCCAGGCGAGCGAAAAGAGCAGTTTCATGCAGCATCCGCGCGTGACGAACGATTGAGCGTCGGCAGCGAGAGCTGCTGATCGAATCGGGCACCGAGTGATGCGTCGTGGCTGACGAAGAGCAACGTCGCGTTGGCGCGAGCGACGCTGCTGGCGAGCAGTGCCAGAAAGGCATCGCGTCGATCGGTGTCGAGCGACGACGTCGGTTCGTCGCAGATGACCAGTTCCGGCGCCGCGATCAACGCGCGCGCCGCGGCGACGCGCTGCTGCTGCCCGACGCTGAGTGTCGTCGACGTCTGGTCGAGCAATGCGCTGATGTCGAGCTGCGCTGCCACATTCCTGATCGCGTCGTCGAGACTCGTGCTGCCGAGCCGCGCGCGTCGACGGGCATCGAGTCGGCAGGGAAGCGCGATGTTGTCGTAGGCGCTGAGGTACGGAATCAGGTTGAACTGCTGGAAGACGTAGCCGACGTGTTCAGCGCGGAAGGAATCGCGCTGGGACCCGCTCATCGTGACGAGATCGCGGTCGAGTACGCGTACCTCTCCCGACGTGGCCTGCAGCACACCCGAGAGAATACCGAGCAGCGTCGTCTTGCCGCAGCCGGACGGCCCGTGGAGAAAGACCCGGCTCCCGCCCTCGATCACGAGCGACGGGATGTCGAGCACCCGAGGTCCCGAACCGTAGGCGAACTGCAGTCCCTCGATCGAGATGGCCGCGCCGAGTCGTACCTCGGGGGTCACTTCTTCACGTACGGCGACACCTTCATGCCCTTGATCGTGAATCCTGCCGTGCCGTAGAGGCTCTCCACCAGATCGATGCCGAGCTTGCCTTCCAGCCAGATTGCCTCGAAGAGATCGAGTCGGACCTTCTGCCGGCCCTCCATCTCCACCAGGACCATCTGATTTGGCGGCGGCGGCGGGGTGTGGACACAGGCGCCGTAGTAGGGAACGAGCAGAAACTCGGCGTCCTCCTGGCTCGCATCATCCAACGGGACGACGTACCCGGCGATCCGGACCACCTGGCCGCTGAGCGCTCGCAGGGCTGGGGCGACGGCACCGGTCTGCGGGTTCATGCCGCCGAGGGTGCGCCAGTCGATGACGACCGGATCTGCGACCGTACCCGCGCCGGTCGCCGTGAGGCTGGTCGCGGCGAGGCTGGTCAGGAGGGAGGGCCGCGCCGCTGTCCATGGGTCGCCGACTGGCGCCGAGAGCGCGAGGACGGCAGCGAGGGCAAGGGGTGTCAGTGGCATAGGTCAGTCGGGGCGGAGGCCTGGCAGAAGGAGCGGCATCGCGAACGCAATGAATATCACGACAACCTGTTCTACACCGCGAGTACGGAATGCTCCGGTCGTCCGCTGACGGCTCAGTGCCGCCGCGATCGGCCGATGGCTGGCGGCGCCCATGTCCGGACCCGGGGATCCATCGGACGGCACCGGCCGCGGCTGTGACGAAACATAGGATTACCTGTCATGGGGGAGACATAAAGGCCGTTCACCCACCCGTGAGCGCCCTGATCCTGTCTGCCCCAGTGCCGATGGCTTCAATTCAGCTTCCCACCCCGCTCTTTCTCACGGCACAACGGCTGAACACGTTGGAGCCGAGAGCTCGGCTGTCCGTGCGAGGCGCGGTGCTGTTCGCGCTGCTGTACGCCGCGATGATGCTGTTTGATGCACCCGACATTCTCCTGCACGTGATGCTGGTGCCACCCTGCCTGGCGGCCGCCTGGTTCGCCGGGGAAGCCGCCAGGAGAACACTGGACCGACGCACACGACTCGCCTGGCGTATCGTCTCGGTTGCACTGCTGGTACAGGCGCTTGGCGACGGCGCGTGGACATACTTCGAGATCGTCGGGCGCACCACGATGTGGGATCGGTGGAGTCACGCGGCACAGGCGCTGAGCACACCGCTCTGGCTGATTGCCGTGCTCACCTTCCCGCGTGGCCAACGGACGAAGGCGGACGCGACACGCTTCACGCTCGATGCGCTGACCGTGGTGTCGGCGGCCTCGATGATCGTCTGGCACTTCATTCTTGCACCGCTGCTGGCGGATGCGGCGTCGCGGGAAGACATGGCCATCTACACGGTGTACGCGGCGCTCGATCTGATCACGCTGGTCGCCGCCGCATCGATGCTGCTGCAGGATCCTGGGACGACGCTGCGCCGGAGCTCGTGGTGGATTGCGACCGGGTTGATGGTTGGCGTGATGGCCAACACCACGTGGAGCGCGCTCAACATGCGCTACGCGCCAACGGTGGCGCAGGTGACTGATGTGCTGCGCATCGGTGGCTATCTGATGGTGGGGCTCGGCACGTGCGTGGGCTGGGCCGATGCCCGCGGCATCGCGCCGGGTGGACGGGGCTCGCAACTTCGCGCCCGCTTCAGCATCGTGCCGTACCTGGCGGTCGCGCTCGGGTACGGCCTGCTGTTCGTGATGGCGCTCCGCGAGACGTATCACATCACCGATCTGGTGGTCGGCGCGGTGATCCTGACCGGGCTGGTCATGGCGAGGCAGTTGACGTCGGTGCGCGAGAACATGCGCCTCTACATCGAGCAGACCGCAAAGGAAACAGAGGCTCGATTCCGCTCGCTGGTCCAGCATTCGTCCGACGTGTTCGCGATTCTCGATCCGCTTGGCATCATCCGCTACGTCAGTCCTGCCGCGGAGCGTGTGTTCGGGACGTCGGGAGACCGGATGATCAACCGGACGTTGGCCGAACTGGTGCACGAGGCCGATCGTGGGGCATACGAGGCCCACTTCTCCGCATCACTGATGGGCAGCCTGTCCACCAGCCACATCGGCTGCCGGATGATCCGCACCAGCGGCGAGTGGATGCGCACCGAGACCGTTGCGACCAACCTGCTCGCGGATGTGAACGTCCACGGCATCGTGCTCACGATCCGCGATGTCACGGAACGCGTCACGCTGGAAGAACATCTGCGCCATCAGGCGTTGCACGATCCGCTGACCGGGCTTGGCAACCGGGCGCTCTTTCAGGATCGCGTCGCACACGGCCTGGCGCGAGCGGAGCGCACGAATGACGAAGTGACGGTCGTCTTTCTCGATCTCGACAACTTCAAGGAGATCAACGACTCGCTCGGCCACGCGGCGGGTGATGCGGTGCTCGTGCAGACCGCCAACCGGCTGCGCACCTGCCTGCGCGACAGCGACACCGCGGCGCGCTTCGGCGGCGACGAGTTCGCCATTCTGCTCGAGCAGACGCGCGGTGAAAGCGAGGTGATGGACGTCGCCAATCGCATCACGGCGGCACTCGGGCGTCCGCTCCAGGTGGAAGGCAAGGACGTCGACCTGAACGCCAGCATCGGCATCGCACGCGCGCAGCCGCAGCAGTCGGCGGATGAAGTCCTGCGAAATGCCGACGTCGCGATGTACCACGCCAAGGCGCGAGGCAAGGCCTGCGCGGTGCTCTACGAAAGCGGCATGCACGCGGCGGTGCTGGATCGCATCGAACTGCAGGCCGATCTGCGGAAGGCGATCGAACGCAGTGAGCTGGCGCTGGTCTACCAGCCCATCGTCGAACTCGGCTCGCAGCAGATCATCGGCGCCGAAGCACTCGTCCGCTGGAACCACCCATACCGCGGGCTGGTCTCGCCGATGGACTTCATTCCGCTGGCGGAGGAGACCGGGCTGATCGTGGAAATCGGCGAGTGGGTGCTGAAGACGGCAGCCACCGACGCCGCGGCCTGGCCGGTGCCGCCGGGGCAGTCACCGGTCACGATCACCGTCAATCTCTCGGCACGACAGATGGTGGACGGCAACTTCATCGACATCGTGAAGCGGACGCTGGCGTCGACGAAGCTGGATGCCGACCGGCTGGTGCTCGAGTTGACGGAAAGCATGCTGGTTGGCAGAAACACGGACACGCTGGCGCTGCTGCACCGGATTCGCGCACTCGGTGTGCGGCTGGCGATCGACGACTTCGGAACGGGATACTCCTCGCTCGGCTACCTGTCGCAGTATCCGCTGGACGTTCTGAAGATCGACCGCAGCTTCGTGCAGGGCATGGACAACGGTCCGAATGGTCGCGCACTGGCATCAGCGGTGGTGGCACTCGGTCGGTCGCTCAAGCTGAAAGTGGTGGCGGAGGGTATCGAGCGCGCGGAACAGGAGTGGGATCTGCGCAACCTTGGCTGTGACTATGGCCAGGGGTACCTGTACTCGAAGCCGATCTCGAACTACCAGCTCATCGACCTGCTGGTGATTGGCGATATCAGTGCACCACGCCCGGCGGGTCCGCGCACGCCGGTCGGCGGCCCGTTGCTGCCGAAGCGGAGCGCACTCAGTACGCCACTCGCGATGGCCGCGCTGCACGCCGCACATCGGCCGCTCAGCGCGGGGATCATGCAATCGAGTCCAACCTCACTGGATGCCGTCGTGCCCGATGTTCCCGGTGCCTTTGAAGTCGAACGCACGGTCCCGGTGATCCAGCAGCAGTCGGTCGCCTGACCAGGGGCGTCAGCCGGATCGCGACGAGAACGCGGGAATCAACTGCGCGGCCAGCGTGGCCACCACTTCACGACCGGCGCGCTTTGCAATTGCGACCAGCGAACCGAGCGTGGCACCGATGGCGGTGGCGACGTCACGTTCGCCGCCCAACGGTTCCCCCAGCGACGCGAGGATCTGCCGGCGCAACCGCAGGACGATTGGCGTGGCGAAACGGATGGCGTTGAACCGTGCATCGTAGCGCACACCGAGCCCCTCGATGAGCGCCGCCGTCCGCGCGAAGTACACCATGTCTCCCGGAAGCAGCACTGGAAAATCATACAGCGTCGCCATCACGTCATCAGCCAGGCGCGTGAGTCGCTCGAGCCGCTCGGTGGCCGTGGTCCGCTCGTTCGCGAGGGCAATCAACTGTCCTGCGAGCACCATGATCGTCGCCCGATCCGCCCCCGGCTCGATCAACCCCAGCGCGTAGAAGCCATCGACCACACCCTCGACATCCCCGCGGATCGAGGCAAACACCGTCCGCACGAGCGTACGCCTGGTCTCGACCGGCACTTCCACCACCATCCCGAAATCGAGCAGCGTGAGTCGGCCCTGCGTATCGACGAACACATTGCCTGGATGCGGATCGGCATGAAAGAGCCCGTCGATCATCATCATCTGCACATACAACTCCATCACCGACCGCAGCACATCATCGGGCTGCACGCGCCCCGAACTGATCCAGTCGCCGAGTTGATCGACGCGACGCCCATCGATGAACTCGAGCACCAGCGCGCGTTGCCGGGTGTAGGCGTCGAAGACTTCCGGCACGCGGATGTTCGGACTGCCGGCGAAGTTGCGGCGAACCTGTTGCGCGTAGCGCGCTTCCTGCCGGAAATCCATCTCATCCGCCACGCGCTTTTCGAACTCATCGAGCACGGTCCGGAGTCCGGCGACATGCGGCGGGTTGAGGCGCGACGCGACCAGGTCGAGGATCCGTCGCGCAGCGCGAAGATCGCCCTCGACGAGCTTCTCGACTCCCGGACGCAGCACCTTGACGACGACCTCACGACCGTCGACGCGGGCGCGATGGACCTGGCCGAGTGACGCGGCCGCGAGCGGCTGCACATCGAACCATTCGAAGACCGTCTCGGGCGGGGCCCCGTAGCTCTCGATCAGGCTGGCCCGGATCCGGTCAGCGGGCACACCCGGCACGCGATCGGTGAGCGTGCCGATCGCACTCACGTATGGCTCGGGGATGATGTCGGCACGGCCAGCGAAGAGCTGCGCCAGCTTGACGAAGGTGGGACCGAGCGACGCCAGCGTGGAGACCATTCGGTCGGCGCGTGCGGCGTGGAAGGCCGCCGTGCGCGGACTGGGGGATCCGAGGAGCAGCCACCGGCGCTGATCGCGACGAAAACTCACCAGAACGGGCAGGCACCGCAGCAGAATCTGAATCACACGCATTGGTCAAGATACCCCGGTCAGGCGCAGGCGAGCCGCCGGAAGCAGCCCGCGCGGATCGCCGGCCCTGCCGCCACGGCGGAAAAATCCGAGTGGCATGGCTTTCCTCGTCATCGCTGGGTCGTCATTCTTCCCGAACCGAAGGTGTGTCACCAGATGCGGCTCACCGACGGACGCAGACATGTTCCCATCCCGCTCGAACTGGTACCGACGCCGTGCCGGTGAGCCGTCTTTCATTTCGATCTCGTGTCCATTCGTATCCTTCCCTCGCTGGCCGCGATTCCGCCGTACGTGTTCTCGGAACTCGAACGCCGAAAGTCCGCGGCCCGTGCCGCTGGGCATGAATTCCGTGATCTGGGTATCGGCAGCCCCGACCAGCCGACGCCGGCAGCGATCGTCGAAGCGCTGCGCGAGGCGGCACTCCACAGCCCACTGAATCCGTATCCGGCGTTCCGTGGCAGCGATCGCCTGCTCCGTGCGGCGTCGCAGTTCATGGCGGCCCGATTCGGCGTCGAGTTCGCGCCCGACCGCGAGGTGGTGGTCCTGGCTGGATCCAAGGAAGGGATCGCCGAGATGCTGGCGGCGGTGGCCGGACCGGGTGATGTGGTGCTGGCCCCATCGCTGAGTTATCCGGTGTATGTGCGCGCACCGTTGATGCACGGGGCCTCGGTCCACATGGTGCCGATGGACCCGGCGCGCGGCTGGCAACTCGACCTGGCGAGCATTCCAACCGATGTGCTGAAGCGCGCGCGGGTGCTGATCGCGAACTATCCGAACAATCCGACGGGCGCCGTCACCACCCACGCCGATCTGGCGGAGCTGGTAGCGTTCTGCAGGCGGCACAACCTGCTGCTGATGCACGACCTGGCCTACTCGGAACTGACCTTCGACGGTCATGTGGCGCCGAGTGTCTTCGAAGTGCCGGGCGCACGCGATGTGGCGATCGAATTTCATTCCTGCTCGAAGTCGTTCAACATGGCGGGGATGCGCGTGGGCTTCGTCGTGGGCCGTGCCGACGCGCTCGACGCACTGCTCTCGTACCGCTCCAACGTCGGCTATGGTGTCTCGATGCCGATTCAGCACGCGGCGGCGTATGCGCTCGACAACGTGCGCACGCTGATGCCACCGATCGTGGCCGAGTATCAGCGGCGTCGCGACGCGCTGTATGATGCGCTGCAGCAGGGCGGATGGGACGTGGTCGCACCGCAGGCCGCGATGTATGCCTGGCTGCCGCTGCCGGATGGGATGGAGGCCTGGGATGCGGTGGATCGGGTACTGATGGAGGGGCAGGTGATGATCACGCCCGGCCTGGCATTCGGCGAGGCCGGCGCACGCTGGTTCCGGTTGTCGTTCGTGGCACCGGCCGCGGAATTGCGCGCGGCTGCCGCACGTGTGGTCCAGGTGCTTGGCAACGTGACCGCCGGCGCGCGCTAACCCTCGATCAGGTGCGGCACGAATTGCGACAGGTTGTCGGTGATGATCCGCTTCGATTCGCGAATGCCGATGCCACCGGCTTCCTGCCCGATGATCCACGACCCGATCACCGGGTGCAGCCCATCGAAGTCGGGAATGGTCGCCATCGACTGATACACGTAGCCTTCGTCACCATAGTCGCCCTGTGACTCGACCAGTGTCTGGTCGAACATGGTCACGGTGATGTTTGCGCCTTCACGCGACAACAGCGGCTTTCGCACATAGGCATCCCACGTCAGCGTCTCGGCGATGTCGAGCGATGCGGGCAGCAGGTACGGACTCTCCGGAAAGAGATCCCACAACACGGCCAGCAGCCCCTTGTTCGAGAGCAGCATCTTCCAGGCCGGCTCGATCCATTGCATACGTGTCCCCTGTCGGAGCAGCGCCTGCACGAAGCGCTCATCCTCGGCGACGATCCACTCCCAGGGATAGAGTTTGAAGAGCGCTTCGATCACACGATCATCGGCGTCGGTGAAGAAGCCGTCGGACGTGACGCCGATCTGATCGATCGTCAGCGTCTCGCACGAGATTCCGGCCTGCTCGGCGGTGTCGCGGAGATACGCCAGGGTCATGCCGTCTTCGATGTCGTCCATTCCGGCGAAATGCACGCGCTCACCCTGCAGGAACGGGACCAGTCCCTTCCAGTGTTCGATCAGGCGATCGTGGATCGAATTGAACTGGTCCCTGGTCGGGAACTGCTCCTGCAGCCAGAACCACTGCACCACGCTCGCTTCGACCAGCGAGGTCGGCGTATCCGCGTTGTACTCGAGCAGCTTCGGCGGACCGAGACCGTCGTATGCCAGATCGAAGCGACCATAGAGTGATGGTGGCTCCTGTTCCCACGCCGCCTCGATCAGCGGGATCACGTGCGACGGAATACCGAGGCGCAGAAAGAGGCGCTGCTCGATGATGTGCTGTGCCGCTTCGAGACACATCGCATGCAACTTGTTCGTCGCGTGCTCGAGCTTGAGAATCTCGTCCATCGTGAACGAGTAGTACGCCGACTCGTTCCAGTACGCGCCCTTGGCCGAATGCCAGGCCAGCCCGAGGCTCTCGACCTTCTTCTGCCAGTCGGCGCGCACCGGATGCGCAACACGCTTCACGGCGGCGCCCACTGGCACGACAGCGTGTCACCGACGGCGATCGTGTTGTAACGCTCGACGGTGAGCAGGCAGGTGTGCCCGTTGGGCGCGATGGCGAGACGTACCGTCTCGATGAGCTCGCTGTCCTCCTCCGAGCGCTGATCGCGGACCGTGACCGACGTCACGGTGTCGAGCGTGATCGACGCGGCGAGCCGGCCGGAGTCCTCGACGAACTCGGCCTCCTCCACGGAATCCGCCTGTGCCTGGGCAATCATTGCCCGTTCGCGCGCGCGCGCCCTGTCCTCGGCGCTGGTGCAGGCCATCAGCGCCAGCGCCAGAACCGCCACGAGCAGTGCTCGCATCTGGTCAGCCTCCCGACGAGCGACCGCCGCCAAACGACGCACGACCGCGGCCGATGCTGCCGAAGCCGCCGCGGCCAACCGTCGACCCTGACCGGCCACGCGCAATCGACGCGGGACGACGCAGGATGGACGACATCCGGGACGGGTTGAGGGCCGTGCCAGCTGGCGCGACACGGGTGGCGTATGCCTGCGCACGCGCATCCATCGACCGGTAGTTGCCGGCGTATACCGAGGCGGGCGACGAGTACACCGGCCGACCAGCACCGATGAGCCGGGTATAGCCCGCGTAGTAGAAGAGGTACGGGCTCGGGTAGACCATCGGAATCCAGGCGCCGTGGTAGTTGTAGCCCTTGCCCTGAACGGCCGTTTCGCACGCGGGGGCGTTGAACGTGCTGGTATTGCACGGGTCGACCGGCGGTGGCTCGGAGTCACAGCCAGAGACGCCGACCACAATCGTGTTGACGAAGAACAACTGGATACTCGCCGACTTCTTCATCGCTGCTCAGGGGGGTGTCCGGGAAGCGCCATGGCACCGCAAACGACGTCCGGCCGGGCGCGCCAGCGGACAATCAATAGTACGGGATTCCAGCCCTCGCCGTTTCCGTTTCCGCTCAACCGCCAGGGCTACAGCCTCGCACAGGGTGAGTCGATCCCCCTCAGATGGATCGATCCCCGCTCGAGCGGTTCCTCGCCACCCGCCCCGCCGGCCGTTGGAACCCGTGGACACAATGGCTCGCAATCAGCGCACTCAGTGTGTCCACGGTTGCCGGTGCCGGCATCGCCGCCGACCTGTCGCACCGGGCGGCCTCGACTGATGCGTGGCCCATCGCCCCCAGCATCGGCGCTGCGGTCGTCGCCTGCATGACAGTTGCGGTCGAGGTCGTTGTACTGGCGCGGGTGACGTCGACCTCACCGTGACGATGGTAATGGGGGACGGATCGTGTGGTATCTCCTGCGTCGCACGGCGCCGGACTCGCCGCACAGTTCACCGGTATCGCCGTCACGAACGGGGACATCGCCGGTGGTTTCGCGGTACCGGGGGTGCTGAACGGTGTGGGTGCGGCGCAAGCCCTTGCCGGGAATGAGACCCGCTTTCGCTCGCTGGTGACGAATTCGCGGTGCTGATCGAGGGTTGCCAGGACGACGGCGAAGAACCGATGCACGTCGCGGAGCGCGTCTCGAACACCATCGCACGCGCGTTCACGCTCACGGAGCACGAGGCCTTTGCGACAGCCAGCGATGGACTGGCGATTGCCAGCGGAAGCGAGAATGGGGACGAGTTGCTGCGCAACGCCGACCTCGCGATGCAGCTGGCCACGAAGCGCGGCAAGGCCAGGGGGGAGCGATTCGCACCGCACATGCACGAGGAAGTGGTCGAGCGACTCGATCTGCTGGCGAACCTTCGCCACGCCATCGAACGCAACGAACTCGAACTCGAACTCGAATATCAACCGATCGTCGATCTCGAGACGCGTAAGGTGACCGGCCTCGAAACGCCGCTCGGGATCCTGATCGGGCTCAAGGCGCTGGGAGTCCGCCTGCCATTGATGATTTCGGCACTGGGTACTCGTCACTGAGCCATCTGCACCACTTTCCGGTGGACGTGCTCAAGATCGACATGAGCTTCGTGGATGGCGTGGCCACTGGACCGGGCGCCGGCGCCTTCGCAAGCGCCGTCATCGCGCTCGGCAACTCGCCTGGATTGAAGACCGTGGCCGAAGGCATCGAGAGTGATGCGCAGTACGATGTGCGGCTGGCGCTCGGTTGCGCATTCGGCCAGGGGTTCCTGTTCTCGCCCCCGCTGCCACCGGGTGTGGTGATGCCGTTTCTGGGAGCCCATGGTGAACGGGTGATGGACCAGATGGATACGCGACCGCTGACGCCGATGTCGAGCGATCCGATCGCGTCGTGCGTCGAGCCGGGTTCCTGCGATGGTTAGTTTGGTGCGATGAGCACTGACCGCACTGCGCCGCCGCCGAAAGTCCTGCTGGTGGCAGCGTTCGCGGCGCTCTACATCATCTGGGGCAGCACGTACCTCGCCATCAAGATCGGCGTCGAGACGATGCCGCCGTGGCCCATGATTGCCGCCCGCCACGCCCTGGCGGGTACGATGCTCTTCACCACGCTGCGACTGAGCGGTGTTCCGGCGCCGAAGCGCGCACACTGGCGCGGCGCGGTGACCGGGGGCCTGATGCTGCTGGTGGTTGGCAACGGGCTGGTGGCGTACAGTGCGCACCGGCTGCCGAGCGGGCTCGCGAGCATGGTGGTCGCCACCACGCCCATCTGGATGGTGGTCACGGAAAGCCTGCGCCCGAAAGGTCAGCTGCCACGGGCGAAGGAGTGGCTTGGGCTGGCCCTCGGGCTGGTCGGCCTGGCGCTCCTGGCCGGTCCCAGCCTCGCGGCCGCGGTGCGCGGCGACACCGGTGCGGTGGACGTGGGTGCGGTTGGTCTGTTGCTCGTGGGCGCGTCGTCCTGGGCGGTCGGTTCCGTGATTGGCCGCGACATGGCACGACCGGACAATGCCTTCATGGGCAGTGCCCTCCAGATGCTCTGCGCCGGCGGCTTTCTCACCGTGGCCTGCCTGCTCACCGGTGAATGGAACCAGGTGGATCTGCCGGCGGTGTCGATGCGATCGTGGATCGCGTTCACCTACCTGATCGCGTTTGGCAGTCTGCTTGGCTTTACCGCCTTCGTCTGGCTGCTGCGTGTTGCAAAAACTTCGCAGGTGGCGACGTATGCGTATGTCAATCCGATCGTCGCACTGCTGCTCGGCGCCTCGATCGGGCACGAGACGATCACACCGATGATGTTGATTGCGGCCTGCGTCACGCTGGCCGGTGTGGTATTGGTGGTGATGCCGCCGCTGAAGGCGCAGACATAATTCGGTTCGTCACTCGCGCTTGCCGAGCGAGTCCCACAGATGCAGGGTGGCGTAGGCGCGCCACGGTCGCCAGGCCTGGGCGCGTGACAGGATGTCTCGTGCTGGTACGCCGGCGTTGGCCATCGCCTTCAGCACGCCGAGGTCGGCGGCTGGGAATGCATCCCGATCGCCGAGCGCGCGCATGCGCACGTAGTGCGCCGTCCAGGGGCCGATTCCCGGCAACGCAATCAGTGTGGCTTCCGCCTCGTCGGTCGGCGCACCGCGCAACGCATCGAGATCGATCGTACGCGTTGCGACCGCGACCGACACGCCGTGCAGCGTGGCGGCCTTGGCATTGGTGAGCCCGATCGTTTTCAATGTGTCGGCACCAGCGGCGGCCAGCGTGGCCGGTGACGGAAAGCCGAACAGCGGAAGCTGACCGTCGACCGCCGCCAATGGCGTGCCGAATGCGCGCACCAGCCGGTCGGTCATGGTGCTTGCGCCGACCACGCTGACCTGCTGACCCAGCACCGCGCGAATGATCCCTTCGAAGGGATCCAGCAGCTGCGGCAAGCGAAGAAAGGGGCGCGCCTTCAACAATGGTTTCAACAGCACGTCTCGCCTCGCCAGCGCGCGGAACGGCGTCAGATCGGTGGCGAGATCGAAACTGCGTTCCACCAGTGCGCGAATCGCTGCCGCGTCGAGTGCCGGTCGCGTCCGGGCAACGATCGCGTGGGCCGCCGCCTCGTACTGCAGATCGAGCAGCAGATGTGCACCAGTGGCATGCTCACGCACACTGCGGAGATAGTGCAGACCGTCCACACGCTCCAGTGCGTCAACAGTACGCACCACCAGGTACCGCAGGGTCCAGCGGACATCAACGTCGATCGGCAGCGGAATCGTCGTACGGCGCGACCACGCCGGCAGGACCGTCACGATGCCGCGCGGCGTCGAACAGCCGCTGGCGGTGCGCCCTCGCCCCGCGGTGGCGCAGCGCCTTCCACCTGCAACAGCGCCTTCTTGATCTCATTCCCCCAGCGATACCCACTCATCGAACCGTCGGAGTGGATCACGCGGTGACAGGGGATGACGATGGCTACCCGATTCGTGGCGCAGACGTTCGCCACCGCGCGCGCGGCGCCTGGCGTGCCAATCGCGGCCGCGATCTGCGAGTAGCTGCGGGTTTCGCCGAACGGGATCGCGATCAGTGCGTCGAGCACTCGCTGCTGGAACGCCGTCACCTGCATGTCGATCTCGACGTCGGCAACGGCGGAGTCGCCGCCAAGCCTTGCCACCACCGCGTCGAGCATGCCGGACAGCGCACCATCGGTGGCCGCGGTCACTTCCGCACGCGGGAACTCGGCCCGAAGCTCACCAACGAGCGTGTCGTCGCTGGCGGCGAGCGACACCCAGCAGAGGCCGAGCTCAGTCGCGCCGATGACGAGTCGGCCGAGTGGTGTGTCGGTCGCGGCCCAGCGAATGGTCACGCCTGCACCACCGCGTCGATAGGCCGACGGCGTCATGCCAAGATGTCGCGCGGCATCGGCGTATGCGCGGCTCGAGGCAGCGTACCCCGCGTCGAAGGTCGCCGCACTGACGGTGCTGGCGCCGCGCAGCGCACGTCGGAAGGAATCGGCGCGGCGGCTGCGCAGATACGCCGACGGCGACGCGCCGAGAATGGCCGTGAACAGTCGCTGCAGGTGAGCGGCGCTCATGCCGACCTGCGTCGCGAGTTCCCCGAGCGGAATCCGGCCTTCCCTGCCCGCCGCCACCGCATCATCGAGCAGCGCGCGGGCGCGCAACACGGCAGCCTCGGCGCGGGTCTGCTCGATCGGGACAGTCTCGACGATGGGCATGTACAGCAAGCTGGCAGCGGTCACGAGGATCTCCAAGAAGATGGTCCTCAATGATCGCTGCCAACCGGAACGTTCGCCTCCCGAATCGTGCGAACCCGCTCAGGGCAGTCGCACCAGCCCGAGCGAGAGGATGAACGCGCGCGGGACGCCTGGTTCGAAGGCGACCGGCTGTCCACCGACGACATCCGGGTTCAGGAACCCCGATGTCAGGTAGCGCCGGTCGAGCAGGTTCTCGACGCGGATGAAACCGGTGAGGCCGACCTTGCGATACAGACGGGAGGGCCGGCGCAGGGAGAGCGTCGCATTGAAGACCGTGGCTGACGGGAGATCAACACGGTTCGCATCATCGAGCACGTAGTTGCCGGTGTGCTGCACTTCGCCATCGAACCGGAAGGGTGTGTCGCTCACATCGTATCGAACGCCGCCGGACGCCATCGTTCGCGGCACACCAACCATCGCGTTCCCGGAATAGTTGGCGAACCGACCCGGCTTGCCGTAGTGCACCGAGTCCACCGAGTAGTCGATGTACTTCGCGCGCATCACTGTCGTGGTACCACGCAACGTGAACCCCTCCTCGAGCTCGAGCTCACCGCCCAGCTCCACACCCTGACGGCGGGCCTTCGAGGCGTTGAAGTAGAACCGGCCGCCACGGTACGGCACCAGCTCGTTCTGCACTTCGGTATTGAACACCGAGACTTCGTAGCGCAGCGCCTTGGTGCCTGGCGCGGTCAGTACGAGGACATGCCGCGTACCGACTTCATAGGTGAGGGACCGGATCGGCTTGAGCAACGGGTTGATACCGGTCACCGTGTCCTGGCCGAAGGTCGAGGCGGGATCAGTCTCATTGTTGGCCGGCACTTCGACGCCACCACCGATGTTGGCATAGAAGAGATTCGCACCGGATGCGCGGAATGCGGCACCAAGCTTCGGCGAGAACTGTGAGAAGCGCTTGCTTCCACTCAGCTTCGGTCGGATGCGGTCGGTGAGGCCGTAGCGCAGCAGGTCGTAGCGGCCACCGATGTTGAGCATCACCCGCGAATTGACGGCCCACTCGTCCTGCACGAACAGGCCGCCGGTGGTGGCCTGTTCGCTTCTATCCTGCTGCAGTGTGGTGCCCTTCTCGCCCGCCGGCGTGAGCGACCAGAACTTCGCCGGGCCGTCCTGGTGCTGAATGTCGGTGCCAAACAGCATGTTGTGCGTTCCATACTGCTCGCGGAAATTGATCCCGCCGCCGCCGTGCACGCGATTGAACTCGCGAAAGGTATTGCGCTCGGAACGGATCAGCTTCTTCGGCGTGACATACGACATGATCGTCAGCACGCCATCATCGCCATCGGCAACTTCGAGCGTCGTGCCGAACCGGATGACCTGATTCTCACGCCGTTCGCGGCGCGTGTCGTAGGTCGCGTTGGCGTCACGCGGTGTGGCCTGTGCCTGCGCCGCGGTCAGCGGACCAGGGATGCCGAAATCGTTCTGTGCACCCGTCAGCCGCATCGACAGGCGCGTGCTCCTGCCAAGCGGCGTCACGAGGCCCGACGACAGCAGCGTACGCTCGCTGGCCGCGTTACGGCGCCATCCGTCAGACTCCGTGCGCGAGACCGCAGCGTACATCCGGGAATCTCCGGTGCCGGTGCTGGTCTGTGCAATCGCACGCCGCAGGCCGAAGCTGCCGGCCATGGTCCGGAAATCGAAGAGATTTCCCTCCAGTGGGGTGGAATTGAGCGAGATGATGCCGCCCGCCGCATTCCCGAACAGCGCCGAGGCATTCGAGCGGACCACATCGACCCCGGTGACGGTGCCGAGATCGATCAGATCGAGGCTGGTGCGCCCATCCGGCTCTGTCTCGGGAATCCCATCGATCATGACGCGAATGCCGCGCATCGTCGCCGTATTCGACCGGTCACCGGCGCCACGGGCGCCGAAGCCACGAATGGTGATTCGCGTATCGACGCCGCCCGAACGGGACTGTGCCAGCACCCCCGGAATGCCCTGGAGTGCGTCGGCGAGTCCGACACCGGCGGTCGTGCGCAGGCGGTCGAGTCCGACGGAGGTGACCGCGAATGGCGTGAGCGACAGCGGCGTTGCGCTTCTCGTGGCCGTGATCACCATCCGCGGCAGCTTGCCAGCGCGTGTGGAATCGACGGCGGCAGTATCCGCGCGCTGCTGGGCGGCCAGCGGGCTACCGGAGAACAGCGCAATTGCAAGGACGTGTCGAATTGGCATGGCCACGATCGAGGATGATTCGGAAAAGCCGCACTGGGAACGATACGTGCCGGCTGCCTCCTTCGTTTGGCTTCGGTCTGCGAGCGATGCTCGGCGAACCCTCACAAAACCTCACGAAACCTCACGAAACCTCACGAACCCTCACGAACCCTCACGAACCCTCACGAACCCTCACGAAACCCCACGAACCCTGATGGACCCGCATGAGCGGCTCCCCCCTGTCCGTTTGGCCGATGTTGGCCGGTGGCCCCATGGGCGAGCCTTGTATGCGACGCGGCCAGCCGGACCGGGCGCGAGCACCACCGACACGCCATCCCAACCCCACCGACCCATGTCGACCCTCACGGAAATCTCTGACCAGCTGGCCGACGCCGTCAGCACCGCGGCGGCCAGCGTCGTCGCCGTTCACGCCCGCCCACGTTTGGCGAGCACCGGGGTGCATTGGCGCGATGGCGTGATCGTGACCACCGACGCCACCGTGCGGCGCACTGACGATATCTCGGTCACCCTTCCGAACGGGCAGCGCGTGACGGCCACGCTTGCCGGCCGCGACCCGGGCACCGATCTGGCTGCCCTGCGCATCCCGACCGGACTGCTGCCTGTGGCGATCCACGCCGCGGCCGCTGACCTCCGACCTGGCAACATCGTCCTGGCACTCGCCCGCACTGGCAACGACGGACCGCATGCCACCTTCGGCGTGGTGAGCAATGTCGGCGAAGCATGGCGCACCTGGCGCGGCGGCACCCTCGATCGCCGGGTCCAGAGTGATGTGGAGCTGCCGCCAGGCTTCGGTGGCGGACCGCTGGTCACGGCGCATGGGGCCATCGCCGGCATCAACTCCGGTGGCATGAGCAAGCCACTCTGCATGACCATTCCCGATACCACCATCGATCGCATCCTCGATGCCGTACTCAACCGCGGGTATGTGGCGCGGGGCTGGCTGGGTGCCAGCATGCAACTGGTCAAGTTCTCGGACAGCGCCAGCGCCAAGCTCGGTTTTGATGGTCGTGGCGGTCTCGTGATCCTGGACGTCGAGCACGACAGCCCGGCCGCCCACGGCGGCGTGATGATCGGCGACGTGCTGGTGCGGATCGATGACACCCGTATCACGCAACACGACGACGTGCTGACCTTCCTGGGCAGCGATCGCGTCGGCACCACGGTGCATCTGCACGTCGTCCGTGGCGGTGCGGTGGTGGTCGTTCCGGTGACGATCAGTGAGCGCCCGCGCCAAACCCGATAGACTGCCTGCGTGGACGATGACGTCATTCACCTCACGCTAGGGGCGATGCCCGCGATCGTGCGGGCTCGCCTGAGCGCTGGTCTTGGAGCGCGTGACGGTGTGCTGCTCGATGACGGGCGGGCGCACCGCGCGCCGCGTTCTGACGCCGCGCACGCGGTGTTCGTCACGGAATGGCCGAACGCTGACGAGCCGAGCGATCCGCGCGCTGCCACGGTGTATCTGCTCGATCCCGGAGTGCACCCGCCGCCAGCCCAGTTGGCACGGCTCAGCGCCGGGTGGCTGCCGCTCGATACGGATGCCGACGATGTCGTGGCCGCCTCGCATGGCGTGGTGCGCGGGTTGACGGTCATCTCGCCCGCCGTCCTTCCGTCCGCAAGCAGTGCTCGCGACCGCGCCACGCGGCGCGAACAACGCGCCGCAGCCGTCGCCGGCGGTGACGCAGAACCCCACTTGACCGATCGCGAACTCGAAGTGCTGCGTGCGCTGGCCGAAGGGATGGGCAATAAGCAGATCGGCGGGCGCCTTGGCATCAGCCCCAGTACGGTCAAGTATCACCTGCAGGCAATCTTCGCGAAGCTGGGGGTCCGGACGCGGAGCGAGGCGGTGTCGTACGGCCTTCGGCGCGGTGTGGTGCCGCTCTGACGTGGGCGGATCGCGCGACGGCGTTCCGACGCACACCTTTCCGGGTACGGTCAGCGCACCGCGCGCAGATCTCAGCCTTCACCCGGACTCCGATGTCGAGACACACGCAGAATCGCCTGTTCGTTTTGCTTGGGGTTGTGTTGGCCGGATCAGCATCGGCACAGTTGCCGCGCGCTGCCGCCGCCACGGCGCCAATGCTCACCACGCTCGATGCCGGCGCCGCCCATTACGCGGATGTTGCGAAACAGATCTGGGGCTTCGCCGAAGTCGGCTACATGGAAGCGAAGAGTTCAGCGCTGCTGCAATCCGAGTTGCGCGCGGCCGGCTTCACCGTCACGACAGGCATTGTCGGTGAACCGACGGCGTTCGTCGCAGAGTTTGGCAGCGGCAAGCCGGTGATTGCAATCCTCGGCGAGTACGATGCGCTGCCCGGGTTGTCGCAAGCCGCCACGCCAGAGCGAAGCGCGCTGGTGACCGGCGGCCCCGGGCACGGCTGCGGTCATCACCTCTTCGGCACCGCGAGCACCGCCGCCGCGATTGCGCTCAAGCAGTGGATGATTGCGAACAACGTCAAAGGCACACTGCGCATGATCGGCACCCCCGCCGAGGAAGGTGGCGCCGGCAAGGTCTACATGGTGCGCGATGGTGTCTTCAACGATGTCGATGCGGTGATCGCGTGGCACCCGGGTGACGAGAACGCCGTCAGCGGCGGTCGGTCGATGGCGAACATCTCCGGCAAGTTCCGCTTTCATGGGCTCAGCGCGCACGCAGCTGCTTCACCAGAGCGTGGCCGCTCGGCACTCGACGGCGTGGAAGTGATGAGCGTGATGACGAACTATCTCCGCGAGCACATTCCCGACGGCAGTCGCATCCACTACGTGATCACGAACGGCGGCAAGGCGCCCAACGTGGTGCCGGATGAAGCCGAGGTCTACTATATGGCGCGGCATGTCGACATGGCGATCGTGAGGGACATCTGGGAACGCATCAACAATGCCGCTCGCGGTGCGGCACTCGGCACCGGCACCACCTTCGATCTGCAACTGGTCGGGTCGGTCTACGCGCTGCAGCCGAACGAGACGCTGGCGCGCCTGCAACAGCGAGCCCTCGAGCGCGTCGGAGGCTTCACCTACACGCCAGAGGAGCGTGCCTTTGCCGAACGACTGCAGCATTCGACGGCATTCACGCCAGGGGCCCTCGAGAACACAACGCGGATCAAGCCGCTGGTGCTCGATCAGGCCGACGCGGGCTCGACCGACGTCGGTGACGTGAGCTGGATGGTGCCGACCGTGCAGTTGTCCACCGCGACCTGGGTACCCGGGACGGCGGCTCATTCCTGGCAGGCAGTGGCGGCAGGCGGCATGAGCATCGGAGCGAAGGGCATGATGGTGGCCGCGAAAGTGATGGCGCTCACGGGTGCCGATCTCTTCTCGTCGCCGGCAACGATCGATGCGGCGAAAGCCGAGCTGGTGCGCCGCCGCGGCGCAAACTTCGCGTACACCACGGCACTCGGCACACAGAAGCCACAACTGGACTATCGGAAAGGCAGCGTACCCTGACTGGCGCCTGAGCGCGCGGAGCTTGCACCATGCTGACTGAACTGCGGCACCTACTGGACCACATGACGTGGGCCGACGATGCGATGCTGGGCGCGCTGGCCGGCGCGCCGAGTGTGCCGGACGAGGCTGCGCGCGAACTGGCCCATATCCTTGGCGCGGAAGAGAACTGGCTGGCGCGCCTCGAGACCCGTGCGCCACGCACTTCGATCTGGCCCGACGCGAGCGGATCGAACCTGGTGCAGCTTGCAGAGGACGTGCACTCCGGGCTTGCGCAGTTCCTCGACGCGCTGACCGAAGCAGATCTGCACCGCATGGTGTCGTACACCAACTCGGCGGGCATCCTGTTCGAGACGTCGGTACGCGACATTCTGCATCAGGTTTTCCTGCACGCGCAGTACCATCGCGGCAAGGTGAATCTGCTGTTGCGGCAGGCGGGGCTGACACCGGCACCGGTCGACTACATCGCATATGTCCGTGGGTTTCCCACGGCGGTCACACGTGTCGGGGGCTAGTGTCGCCTCGCCGAAGTGTCGTGGCAGTCGAGCGCGTCTTTTGACGCGAGCCGGCGTTGCAACGCCTCGCGATACGTGCCGCCTTCGTCGAGTACAGAAAGATCAAACAAAGAGCGAACTGCCTGACGCAAAGGCGCAAGGATGCAAAGGCGGAAAGACGCAAGGTCGTCTGCAGGATACCGACACCTCGGCGCGAGGTGATGGTCAGCAGCGAATTCAGCAGGAATGGTTTGTAACTGCAACGGCAGCAGCGCTGTGCTTCTGCTGTTCCCATTCATCTGCAGTCCCTTGGCCTTTGCGCCTTTGCGCCTTTGCGTTAAGTAGTTGCGGTTAAGCAGTTGCCCTGACGCCGTTGCCGTTACGCCGTTGGGGTCGTGCCGCCGCCCCAGAGGCAGGCTCCGCTCGATGCAATCGCGCCGCGCGAAGCGGGCGAGCGCGATCGGGCCACCGAGATGGCATGTCTGGCGCAGCACTGGCACACCATGCCGCGCACGGCGGTACAGTATGCATATGCATATTCTCGCCCTCACCGGCAGCCTCCGCGAGCGCTCGATCAACACCGAGCTGCTTCGAGCCTTCGCACTGGTGGCGCCGGCGGGGACACGTGTGACACTGTTCGACGGCCTCGGCTTGCTGCCCCACTTCAACCCTGACCTCGATCAGGACGGGATCGTTCCGCCGGTCTCCGTCGCACGGCTGCGCGCGGCGGTGGCGGGCGCAGATGCGCTGTTGATTTCGTGTCCGGAATACGCGCACGGCGTGGCGGGGTCGTTCAAGAACCTGCTCGACTGGCTGGTGAGCGGGAGTGAGATGCCCGGCAAGCCGGCGTGTGTCGTGAGTGCCTCCGCGGCTGCCCGGTTCGGCCCGCCGTCGCTGGTGGAGACGTTATGCGCGATGTCGACGGTGGTCGTGACGGGAGACGCGGTGACGATTCCGGTGAACGGACGACGTCTCGACGCAGCCGGCATCGCTGCCGAGGCGGACCTCGCCAACGGGATTCGCGCAGCGCTGGGTTCGATTGCCGAAACCGTGACTGCGGCGCAGACTTCTCACGAATGATGGTCGCAGTGACGTCTTCTCACCCCGCCGCTCGGCGCGCATGGACTTCTCCGACCCGCCCCCGAGTCCGACTGGCATGATCGAAATCCGTATGCTTTTACCAACAGAAGCTGAGCTCCTTACCGATCTCGACGACGATGTATTCGATGATGTCATCGAGGTGGCTTGGCGCGACGAGTTCTTTGCCGACCCGCGGCATCA
This sequence comes from uncultured Gemmatimonadaceae bacterium, assembly GCA_964392395.1. Classification (GTDB taxonomy): domain Bacteria; phylum Gemmatimonadota; class Gemmatimonadetes; order Gemmatimonadales; family Gemmatimonadaceae; genus JACMLX01. Next base: position 25,307 of record CAYMQV010000004.1, on the reverse strand, counting down.
CCTCGCAGCGGCGTTTGATGGCACGCGGATCATCGGAATGGCCAGTGGGGTGCACTACCTGCACCCTGACAGGCCGCCCGAGCTCTTCATCAACGAAGCGGCCGTGGCCGAGGCGTATCGCAATCAGGGCATCGGCCGGAAACTCCTCGAGACGCTCCTCGCCCATGCTGCGACGCTCGGCTGCGAGTCGGCGTGGGTGCTGACCCACACCGACAACGCGGCGGCACGGCGGATGTACGCCGCGGCGGGCGGGGTCGAGGCGCCTGATTGCCCCGTGCTGATCGAATTCAGGCCCTGAGCCCCGAGGTCTCTCGTTTCGGGTTGCGCCGACATGCGTCCGACGACAGCATTGCAGCGAACGGGCCGATGGCGATGCGTCGCCACACTGGGTCGCAGTCACTTCCTTCGCGGGGCGCACCGTGGAACGCCGTACCTTCCTGCTTCAGGCCGCCGTCGCGGCAGCGTCACTCCCAGTGCTGGCGCGCCAGCCGGCTGCGCCGCCGTTCAGGATCTCGCTCGCACAGTGGTCGTTTCACAAGGCGCTGTTCGCGAAGCAGATGGACCATCTCGACTTCGCGCGCGTCGCGCGACGGGACTACGGCATCGACGCGATCGAGTACGTGAACGTCTTCTTCAAGGACAAGGCGACCGACGCGGCCTATCTGGCCGGGATGAACCGACGGGCGACGGACGAAGGTGTCTACCAGCACCTGATCATGTGCGACGGCGAAGGCGCACTTGGTGATCCCGACGCGGCCAAACGAAAGCTCGCGGTCGACAATCATCGGAAGTGGCTCGACGCGGCGAAGACGCTTGGGTGTGCGACGATCCGGGTCAACGCGCAGAGCAGCGGCACACCCGACGAACAGCAGAAGCTTGCCGCAGATGGCCTGCGTCAACTGGTGGAGATCGCAGCGCCGATGAATCTGAACGTGATCGTCGAGAATCACGGTGGACTCTCGTCGCACGGCGACTGGCTGGTGGGCGTGATGACCCTCGTCGATCATCCGCGCATGGGCACACTGCCTGACTTTGGCAACTTCTACGACTACGACCGCTATCAGGCGGTGACCGAGATGATGCCGTTTGCCAAGGCAGTGAGCGCCAAGTCACACGATTTCGATGCCAGCGGCAACGAGACGCACACCGACTACCGTCGCATGATGCAGATCGTGCTGGCGGCGAAGTTTTCGTCCTGGGTCGGCATCGAGTACGAAGGCAGCGTCACGCCGGAGCCGGAGGGCGTTCGCTCCACGCTGCGTTTGCTGCAGCGACTGCAGAAAGAGCTGGGCTGATCGACAGTTCGCGCGCAGTGGTTCAGCCGCCGGCAGCGACTTCCTGTCGCAGGCTCGCGCTGCTGATCCCTGCCTCGATCAGGCGCATCACCGCCAGCGCGTCCGTCGCCGGCACCGGGTTTGGTCCCACGCATCGCATCGCATCGCGAACCGCGGCATAATAGCGGCGGTAGTCACCAGGCTCGCCTGCGACGCTGCTCGTCACGACACGTTCGCCGTCCGCCGACGTCAGGGTTCCGGGTCGCGCATCGAGGCCCCACGTCGCGTCGCCTGGGGTCCGACCTGCCTTCAGCGCATCCTCCTGACTGTCGAGCCCCTGCTTCACAAAACTGCCGCGCGTGCCGTGGACGGAAAAGCGCAGCGCACTGGCCACCATCAGCGTCGACGCGTGCAGAATCACGCGCAGCCGGGGATACCGAAGCAGCGCGTGGAAATAGTCGTCGGTCTCGGCTCCCGCACGCTGCACGGCAATATCGGCGGTGATGCCGAGTGGCGTACCAAAAAGCTGCAGTGCCTGATCGATCAGGTGCGGGCCGAGGTCGTACCAGAGACCGGCGCCAGGCCCGCTGCGTTCGCGCCAGCGATCGCGCACCTCCGGTCGGAATCGATCGAAGTGAGATTCGAACTGCGTGACCGTGCCGAGTGCGTCGTCTGCGATCAGTTTCCGCAGCGTGAGAAAGTCGGCGTCGTAGCGACGGTTCTGGAATACCGAGAGCACGCGCCCGACCCGCGCGGCATGCGCCGAGACGGCCTCGGCTTCGGCGATCGTGACCGTGAACGGCTTGTCGACGACGACGTGTTTCCCGGCATCGAGGGTGGCATGCGCCTGCCTGGCGTGCAACGCATTCGGCGTTGCGATCACCACCAGGTCCACCGCCGGATCGGCGAGGACATCCGCCAGATCCGGTGTGACTCGAGCATCAGGAAAATCGGCCTGGACGCCGACAGGATTACTCGAGACGACACTGTGCAGCGTGAGCCCGTCAACCGATGCGATCAACGGCGCGTGAAAGGTCTTCCCGACGAATCCATACCCCACCAGGGCAACCTGCAGCGGCGCGGTCATGACGGATCCCTTCGGTGTGGGAGGGTCAGCGCGTCACGACCTCTCGTCGCCACGCATCCAGTACCGGCAACGCGGCGCCCGCCGCAGTGATCGCCAGCGACAGAACGATACCTGCCTGCCCCGCGGCCAGCAGTACGAGACTCACCGATGACAACAGTGCGCCGCCGATCATCATCGTCTCTTCACGACGCTGCATCACCCGACCCCAGACGATGCGGAGCCATCGGCGATGGACCGCCAGCAGTTTCGTGTTGGTGACCGCCAGCCCCTCGACCGCCCACGCGTTCGTCGGATCGAGCTCACGGGCTTGCTCGAATTCGACCCGTGCACCCTGCACGTCACCGGACTCGAGGAGCGTCCAGGCGTGCCCCGTGCGGGCCAGCGCATTGGCCGGGTAGCGCTGGGCGAAGGCGCGCCAGGTATCGCCAGCCCCTGCATCGAGTCCCTTGCCGGCTGCAATCGCGGCCCGCAACGGCAGCAGCTCTTCCTCATCGGCGCCGTGCGACGCCGCGTCTGCGAGGGCGGCACGGGCCGCCTCCCACTCCGACTTCTGCAAGTAGACCCTGGCCAGCAGCACATGGGTATCCGATTCGTCCGGATTCAGTGCCACGGACCGCTCGGCAGCGCGCTGTGCGCCGGGCAGAATTCCCGCGCGAAGCAGGACGACACCGCGGGTCCAGTGGGCGAAGGCCGCGATGGGCGCTTGTTGTATGGCCGTCGCGCTCGCGCTCAGCGCGCCGGTCATGTCGTCGGTTTCCAGCAGCAGGAGTGCCCGCATCCCATACAGCCACGCGTCGCCCGGGCCGACCATCAGACATTGGTCGAGCAGTGCGAGTGCCTCCGTGAACCGGGCATCGGCAATGAGTTCGCCCAGCCGGGCACTGATCACGGATTCTTCGAACTGCGACATATGCGTTGGGAACGGTGAGAGGGTTGGCAAGACACCTGAGCAATGGTCGGGCCACTCTCCTGTCGGCGAAACATCCGGGTACAGCGGCTAAGATTCCATGGGTGGCACATGATCCTTCGGCCTTCCTGGCCCAACTCCGCGACGCCCGCGCCGCCTATCCGCTGCCTGCGCGCCTGCACGAATCCGTGCGCGATTGGATGCGCAGCGTGCTTTCCCTCCTCTTCCCGCACGCAGCGCCTCTGGAAGCCAGTCGACTCGAGGCGGGCATCCATGTCGAGTATGACAGTGTGGCGTCGACGCTGCAGAACCTGTTGCGCGAGATGCTCCCGGACGAGCACCGTGCCAGCGCGATTACGGACGGGCTGATGGCCGCGCTGCCGCAGATCCGGATGCGGCTCTACGCCGACGCCGAGGCGCTTCACAGGATGGACCCTGCGGCGCAGAGCGTCGACGAGGTCTTTCTGGCGTACCCGGGATTCCTGGCCACCATCTGCCACCGTGTTGCCCAGCCACTCTGGCAGCAGGGCGTTCCGATCATGCCCCGCCTGATCACGGAATGGGCGCACGAACGGACCGGGGTGGATCTCCACCCCGGCGCCACCATCGGTGAGCGATTCGCGATCGATCACGGCACCGGCATCGTCGTCGGCGAGACGGCCCGGATCGGCAACGACGTCCGCCTCTATCAGGGCGTGACACTGGGCGCATTGCGCGTGAACAAGGGCCTGGCGAGTATACAGCGGCACCCGACGATCGAAGACGATGTGACGGTGTACGCCAACGCGACGATCCTCGGCGGCCAGACGGTGATCGGCCGTGGCAGCGTGATCGGCGGCAACGTGTGGCTCACCCACAGCGTCCCCCCGGGATCGATCGTGACCCATGCGGTGCCGGATGAACGGCTCCGCGACGACTACCCACTGGAATTCGAGATATGACGCGCGCAACATCGATTCTCGGCACCATCGGCAACACTCCGCACGTGCACCTCGCACGACTCTTCGGATCGCGCGTCGATGTCTGGATGAAACTCGAACGTGCCAATCCGGGTGGCAGCATCAAGGATCGAATCGCCCTGTCGATGATCGAGGATGCCGAGGCGCGCGGGGTGCTGGTGACGGGCACGGTGATCATCGAACCGACCAGTGGCAACACCGGCATCGGTCTCGCCATCGTGGCGGCCGTCAAGGGCTATCGGCTGCTGCTGGTGATGCCGGAGAGCATGTCGGTCGAGCGCCGGCGAATCATGCTGGCGTACGGCGCAGAATTCGAACTCACGCCGCGTGAGCTCGGCATGAAAGGCGCGATCGCGCGAGCGAAGGAATTGAACGAGACGACGCCGAACTCGTGGATGCCGCAACAGTTCGACAACCCGGCCAACATCGCGGCGCATCAGCACACCACCGCGCGCGAGATCCTGGCCGACTTTCCCGAGGGGCTCGATTACTACATCACTGGCGTCGGCACTGGCGGCCACCTCACCGGTGTGAGCGAGGTGCTGAAGGAGACGATGCCCGGCCTGAAGACCTTTGCCGTCGAGCCAGCGAAGTCAGCAGTCATCAGCGGTGGTGCGCCAGGGCCGCACAAACTGCAGGGGATCGGCGGGGGGTTCATTCCGACCAACCTGCACATGGCCACACTCGATGGCACCGTCCAGATCACCGAGGAGGATGCGTTCGAGTACGCGCGGCGCGCGGCGCGCGAGGAAGGAATCTTCATCGGGGCATCGAGCGGTGCGTCGCTGGCCGCTGTCGCGCAGCTGCTGCCGTCGATGCCGGATGGCGCACGTGTGCTCACCTTCTGCTATGACACGGGCGAACGATATCTGTCCGTGGATGGACTGTTTCCCGCTCCGCAAGTCTGAGGTGCGCTGGCCGGTGCTGGTACTGTGCGTCTCGATGGTGTCGGCGTGCACCGATCGGTCAGGAACAACGCCGGTCAGCGCGCGCGCAGTGAAGCGTGCGGGCCCACCGGCGCAGCCGGCCCGCGGCACGATTCACACCGTTCGGATGCTGCTCGACGACGAGGGATTCCGCTTCGATCCAAGCTACCTCGTCGTGCGCGAAGGGGAGGGTGTCCGCTTTCTCATGGTCAGCGGAGTCCCGCACAACGTGGCGTTCGACGAGCGATTCATCCCGCGCACCGCGCGCGCGCAACTGGTCGCCAACCTCGTCGCCCTCGGCGGACGCGACCTCGCCTCGCCGGTGGTGACCACGATCGACTCCACCTTCGTCATCAGCACCAGCGGACTGACTCACGGTGACTACCTGTTCTACTGCGCGCCACACCGCAGTCTCAACATGCACGGAGTACTGACGGTCCGCTGATCAGTCACCGGCCGGTGTGAACGGGCTCAGGCACTCGCTCGCCACGGACGGTGAGGGCAACGTCACACACAACGCCTCCATCCGCCGTCACGGCCGTGAGCCGGACCACGCCCTGCACCGCCCCGCTGCGGTTGAGGCGACCCGAAAGCCGGCGCGAGACGAATGCATTGGCCGGCCCACGTTCCGGTGCCTGGGCCGCGCCCGACTCGAACAACCCATCTGCGCGCACCGCGGCGTTGAACCCGGGCCCGTTCGGGAACTCCAGCTTCATCATCGGCGCACCACGCAGGTGTCGGACGATCAGCGTGCTGCCAGGCGCAAAGTTACGGGCCATGTCACGACACTCCGCCCGGTCCGTACCCCAGCGTTCGGCATACCGCAGGCGGTACGTGCCCGCGTTCGACCGTGGAGTGAGGTCATCGCCGTCGCCGATCACTGGAACGTTGTCGTCACCAAACCGCATCACGCGACCGTCGCTGGTCACGATGCGATCGATGTCCGCCTTGTCGATCTCGAAGTCGAGGCCTGTCTCCGCATCCTTGACCACGACCGACTGCTGGCGCACGCTCAGCACGCGGCCTTCAAAGACGCGACCGGCATTGAGGACGATGTCGTCGGAACTTCGGGGCGGGGCCGCCGAGACGACGAGCGGCGCGCGTGTGACCGCGGTGGCCGCGCTTCGAAGGCTCGCAACACTGTCATCCAGCGGATCGAGACGCGGTGGCGGTGCAGCCAGTGGCGCCGGTGCGGGCATCGGTGCCGGCTCGGGCATTTGCGAGGCCGTACGCGGTGCGACGCGCGACGGGCGCTTCGTCGAGCGAAACGCGAGTACCACCAGCACCGTGAACACCAGCGCCACCGCCACGATCAGCAGGTTCGAGCGACGGTAGGCGCGGATCGACGCCGCATTGCTGGCCGTGATCGGCACGGCCGTTCGCATCGGCGCCGCCGCACCGGAACGGACAGGTTGTCTCGGTGCGATCACCGGGCGCGGCGTCGCCACGCGGACACTCGGCACCGGATCAGGGCCGAGCGCATTGACCCACGCGTCGGCCACGAATCGTGCGATACCGGGCTCCACGAAACGTCGCAGCTGCAGATCGGTGGCCAGCCGTCCTGCCGCCACCTCCCACTCCGATCGAGCCGCGCTCCGCTCCGGCAATCCACGCAGCATGCCGTCATCCGCCGCGCGCAGCAGCAGTTCGGCCATCGGCAAGGCGTCGCTCGTCGCCGCGTCGAGCAGCAGGTTGCGAAAGCGACGACGATCGCGCATCGGCCACTCGCCGCCGTCGCGCACCAGGCGCCTGAGCTCCGCGGCGAGCGCGGCACGGACATCGAGCGCGGCTGCCACCTACCCCTGCCTCATATCGACGCGCCACGTGCGGCCTGGCGAACCACCAGCGCTCGGCGCGACTGCCAGCTCCAGGCCGTCGAGCAGTTGCACGGGCGTATTGCGTGCGACCACCGCGCCGGTCGACGCGACCCACGATCGCTCGGTGATGTTCACCAGCCACCAGGCGCCGTCGTGAAACGACGTGTAGGCGGCAGGCACGCGTGACACGTCTTCGCGAGGGCGAAGATCTGCGTCCAGATGCCACTCGTGCAGTGTGCGGTGATGAAACAATGCAGTGGTGATGCCGTCGTCACGCCACGATTCACCAACCCCACGCCCCGACCGCAACAGGGGCACGGGACGATGCAGCCGCTCCCCGGTCCATGGCTCCACCATCGGGCCCCGGTCCGTCACGACAAACCAGCTGCGGCCCGACGGCGTTGGCATGAGTCGCTCGAGGGTGCGATAGAACGCCTCTTCCCACTCGACGGCATCGGGACGACGCGATGGCGCGTGCAACGCCGTCTCGAAGGCCCGGCGCATCAAGGGTGCCAGGTGCGGGCCGAGGGCATCGACTCCCACCGTGATCGGTGTGTCAGGCCGATTGCGATGGTCGCTCGAATGCTCGACGAACAACGCCTTCACCCCCATCGACAGCTGCTCATCCGCCTCGGCGCTGAACGTGCTGTGCACGTATCGCCCCCGCAATGGATGACGTTGCAGCAACAGCTCATGAAACAGTACCGCCAACGCGTGCCGATCGGTTTCGATCGATGGCAACGCGGCACCGGCCACCACTTCCGGTGCCATGTATCCCGGCGTGCCGAGCACGGTGGGAGGAGCCAGGCCCGGCACCACCAGCGCGTCGATGTCGATGACGCAGGCCTCACCTCCGCGCAGATCCACCAGGACATTGCGATTGGAGAGATCGCTGTGGGCCAGGCCGGCGAAGTGCAGGCGGCGCACGGCGCGAGCGAGGCGCATGCAGACCTGCAGACGCGTCAGCAAGGATCCTTTCTCGGCATCGACGACCAGCGCCCCCGCCTTCCGACCCGTGAACCAGCGCACCTCCTTCTCGACACGGTTCCCGAAGCGATCGTGCATGAAGAAGGCGCTCCGATACACCGGCATCACCACCCCGAGTGCGGGCAGCGCCAGCGAATGTGCACGCGCGAAATCCACTGGCACCGCCTGCGCGCCATCGACGATGCCGGTGGGCCAGCAGAAGGCGTCGCGCCAATACTTTGCCCCCGCACCGCGTGTCGGATCGTAGCTCGACACGATCCGCCGCAGACGATCGACCCGTTCCGCACGATCCCGCAGCGCGCCGAAGTAGAAGGCCACCACCTCGCGGCCGTCGGTGGTCAGGAACGCGATCTTTTCCGCTCCGCTGGCAAGCGGTGTCGGACGCAACAGCAACCTGCGCCCGTCGGTGGTCTGCGCGGCAATCCCGATCGTTCGCGCCGCGGCCGTGGTCATCCGGTCGACACGTCGGCTCGCCACGCCAGCAGCAAGGTCCGATCATCCACCTCACCGCGTTGTTCGAACGAGAGCCAGCGCAGCAACGCGTCGGTGTCGTCCAGCACCGAAGCGGCAGCAACCTGCTGCGCTGTCCCGATCGAGGCGGATGTCCCGTGACGCCACTGTGCAATCAGCGCCTCGCCGCTCTGCTCGAGCGGATGAAACGGATCATCGACGCCGTCGGTCATCAACGCAATCAGCGCCACATCACCCGCGCGCAGCCGGCGCAACGCGGCGGCCTGCGTCATGGCGCAGGCATCGGGCACGAAACAGGTCACTTCGCCGGCCCACGCCGTTTCTCGCATGGCACCGACGCGGGCGACGGTGCCATCCAGATGCTGCACCAGGACGGCGCCATCGCCGACCTGCGAGACCAGCATCAGATCCCCGAGAATCGCGACCAGCAGCAGCGTCGTGCGAAATGCCGCGGGCGACACGTCGGCAGCGGCCGCCAGTGCATGGAGTCGGATCGCGGCATCATGAACGGCGTGCGCCATCGCCGTGCCAAGACGCTCGGAATCCGGTTCGCTCGGCGCCGACGCATGATACCGCTTGACCGTGCACGCCACCGCCATCTCGGCCGTGACGGCCGCGCCCACGCGACTGAGTGCGCTCGAACCGGCACCGTCGGCCACCGCCAGCACCAGCAGATTCCCATCGGCATGGCTCGCCAGCGCATCGTCACGGAATTCGCCGCGATGGGCGTGCGCCTTGCCACGAAGGCTGGCACCGCGAACACGCCACGCTGCACGGACAAATGTCAGCGTGGCGGGCTCCAGGCAGGCGCGAGTGACGAACGTCGGCTCGAGCGCGGTCACGAGCGCTTCCGGGCACCACGGCACCTCGGGCAGGCGCGATTCCCACACCGCGGCCGGCACGACCGGCCATTCCGCGGACTCCCCTGCCAGCGGCTCTACCGCACCGAGATCGTCAGGCACGCATCAGGGAATGATGGTGATGCCGGGGGGCGGGGGCGGCAACGTGATGGCACCACCGTCACCCACGGAGCCCACCTTGGCACTGGTCGTCTTCACGCTGGCGGAGACGAACTTGAAGAACGCGCGGAAGGCGTCGGGCGACATGTCACGCATCTGGATCACCGTGTCGGTCGTTTCGCGCAGTGCCGAGATGTCAGCGTGGTCTCCGCACGCCACCGCAATGATGTTCGCCGGACGACGCTCGCGCAGCTCGGCCGCATACTGCGGCCAGCCGGTATCGGTTGGTGCCCCATCCGAGAGAATGAACACCAGTGGACGCCAGTCGCCCTTCTGGTCGGCCGTCGTGCGCACCACTTCCATCTCGAAGCACTCGAGCAACACGCGCAGCGCGTCACCGTAGTTCGTCTGCCCGTTCGCCTCCATCTCGGGAGGAATGAAGCTGCCGACTTCGGTCAGTGGCACCACCTGAATCGCAACGTCGGCAAAGGTGATCACGCTCAGATACGCGCTCTCGATGGCCTGCGGATCGGTCAGCAGGTCACGATGCAACTGCCGGATGCCTGCCTTGACGCTCTCCACTGGTGTGCCGCGCATGGAACCGGACACATCGGCGAGGAGATACACGGGAAGACGACGCAGCGACACAGAGACTCCGGAAACGGGGTAGCGTGGAACGCGCACGGGGGTACGACGTGCCTGATTGGTAACGCCAGCGGTCGGCGCGCCGTTTCGTGCCCGGGGCGGCGACTCACGTGAAGACCCGAGTCCTGACCCCATCGCCACCTTGGCGGACACACGCTGGGCGAGGACGGCACTGGTGAACGGTTTCGCGATGAAGGCCGTGTGTTTGGTCCATTCCCGTGCTTCCAGCCCGACCGCGCTCAACGCGACAACACCACCGAGAAGCGCCTGGCGCCGCGGTGCAACCACCGCACCGAGCCGGCGCGCCAGCAATGGTCACCCTTCAGGCTATCCTCGATTCGGCTCGAACGCCATTGGGACGTCCGGCGCTGATCGTGCCTCGGCACACAAGCGCTACTGGGGCGCTGGCTGGCGCCGCGCGCCGACCAGGCGCCTGATCAGGAGCGCACAGCCACCCGCGCAGAGCAGCAACGGCCCACCGTACACCACGCCCCAGATTGCGGCGCTCACCACCGTGCGAGCCGTCCCAGCCAGCGCGCGCGTCGCATCACGCAGGACACCGCGGGGCTGCCATGCCTCCGACGCAATTGGCGTCGCCACCACGTCGGGCCGCAGTTCGAGCGTGATCGTCGAGAGCGTGGCCAGTTGCGTGAGGGTCTGAAGCGCGGCGGTGTGCTGCTCGATCTCACCACGCACACGGGACAGTTCGGTGTGAACCTCCAGCACGTCGGACGCCTTCTGCGTCTTTTGCCTCACGGTGACCAAGAGAGCGCGCAACTCCGTCTCGGTCGCGCGCAGATTCACCAGTTGCGCATTCAGGTCCACGGCCTGTCGGGTCACGTCTTCGCCGGTGACCGAGGCGTTGTCGACGCGCACCGCAAATTCACGAAACCGGGCCAGCGTCGGGTCGAGCCGGGTGGCCGGAACCCGGACGGTCATGCTCGCCCGATCCGACTCACCCTCGCGCCAGAGGCGTGAAGCCCCGAGAAACCCGCCGCTGGCACTGGTGGCTTCGGCCACCTGATCCATCACCGCCTTGACGTCGGATACCTGCAGCGTCAACTCCGCCGTTCGCACGATCATGCGCACCGCCTCGGCGCTCGGCGGTGCCACGGCCATGCCAGCCACGGCGATCATGCGTGCTCCACTCTCCGCAGCATCGAGCGACGCTACGGGGGCGGCATCGATGTGCATTGCGGGATCCGAACCCATTTCGTTCGGTTCGCTGGCCCTCGCCCGCCCGCATGCCCCCACCAACGCCCCCAGCGCAACCGTCGTCAGCATCCGCAGCCCTGTACGCCACATACCGCCTCCATTGTATTGAAGCGGAGGTCTTCGGGACCGTGGGCGCCTCCGCCCCCGGGAGATGCGCGGGCGCTGCATCCCTGCACAGCAGGCGCACCCGCACTGCGGCACTGTACAGCCAACGCCACCGCGAGCCACCGTGTACGGTTCAGCAGAGGTGCAGCGCACGCCGCACCACGTCTCCTCTCGATCGCGCCAGGGCGGCGCTCCTCCACTGGCCTCATGACCCTGGGTGGGAACAGCACCGGTCCCCCGATCGCGGTCGCGGCCGACGAACCGGAACTGGTGGTGCGGGTCCAGCAGGGCGACGCCGCAGCGTACGCGGTACTCGTTCAGCGGCACCTGCCGCGCGGGTATCGCATCGCGTGGCGCGTGCTGCGGCATCGCGAGGATGCGGAAGATGTGGTGCAGGATGCGTTTCTGCGGGCGCTGGAACGGATCGACCAGTGTGATCCGGCTCGTCCGTTCGGCCCCTGGTTTTTCCGCATCGTGGCGACGACGGCGATCAACAAGCAACGATCGGCGAGACGGCGCCAGACGGAGGAGTTGTCGGAGCGGGAGATCAGTGATGCCGTGGGACCCGCTGACGCGGCGTCACTCAGCGCCCTGCGGCAGGATGTCGATGCGTCGCTGTCGACCCTGCCGCCGGTGCAACGGCAGCTGATCGAGCTGGTGACGTTCGAAGAATTCACGCCGACCGAGGCGGCACAGCTGCTGGAGATACCGCCCGGGACCGCACGATGGCATTTGCATGAGGCACGCAAGGCGCTGCGAACGCAGCTGCAGGCGTGGCTCGGTGACGGTGGAGAGGACGAATGACGATCGACCCCCAGGACGACGCATTGAAGACGGCTGACCCGGCACTCGATGCATTGCTCCGGCGTGCAGACCGAGCCGCCCCGCCCGTCGCTGCGAGCAGTATCGAAGCGCGCATCCTCACGCAGGCCACGTTCCTGCTTGGCGTGCGCCGCCGCCCCGCCCGCACATCCATGGCAGACACCCTGGCCGCGTGGGTGCGCGTTGCACTGCCATTGGCCGCGGCTGCAGCCCTCTTCGCGGCGCTCAGCCTTTCACGCATCGACATGACCATCGTCGTCGATGCCGAATTGAGCGACAGCGATCCGGCAGCACTCCTCAGTGCGCTCGGGTCGGATGAATCCAGCGGCCTGGCCCACCATCTGATTGCCAGTGACGCCGAGACAGCGCCGACCGCCGAGGGTGAGTCGCGATGACGACGCCCCGCTCACGCGTCATGGCGGTGCTCACGGTGGTCGCCGTCCTCGCGATCGGCGTCGTCCTGGGGGTCGTGCTCGACCGACGGCTGCTGCATCGACGGGGGGACGTTGGCGGCTGGCGCAGTGGCGGCCGCCGGGATGGAGGCGGGCCCTTCGGCATGATCGCGGAGGCGCCGGACACCGCCAGCCGGAACCGGATGCGCGCCCGCATCATGAAGCGCATCACCACCGAGATGGCGCTCACACCGGCGCAGGCGCATGCCGTGGACTCCATCTTCGCGCGCCGCGAGATGCAGCTCGACTCACTCCGCGCACGCGTTGGTCCGCAACTCGATTCGTTGCGTGATCAGATGCGCGCGTCGATCGATTCCGCCCTCACACCGGAACAGCGGGTGAAGTTTGCCGAGCAGCGGCGCAAGATGGATGCGCGCCGCCGCGATGGCGGCCCGCCGAGCAGACCGCGCGACTAGTCTGGCACGTCAGACGCGACACACCGCGCGGTCCAACCCCGTGGCAGGCCTCAGGGAGCGGGAACCACGGGCGCCGGTACGTCGGCGGTCGCCCACGCACGTCGGAATCGGGCGTCGACGCGCGCAGCTTCGGCGTGCTTCCCCTGCGCGTGAAGGCTCTGGGCGAGCCCAGCCAGCGACCATCCGTTTTCGGGATGCCGCTCGAGATCACGGCGGTAGGTCGCCTCCGCCTCCGCCGGCCGGCCCGATCGGAGCAGCACGGCGCCGAGTTGCTGACGCACGGGCAGGTGCCAGGGAGGCGGCTCATCGTAGGTGAGTGCGTCTTCGAGCCGCACGGCGTTACGCAACGTTGCGACGGAAGCGGGCCAGTCATGTCGCGCCGCCTCGACTTCGCCGGCTACCGTCGCGTCGGCCACCTCGAGCAGCGCCGAACCCGAGTTGATGTCCCAGAGTGTCACGGCCTTCAGCCGGTCATCGCTTCGCAAGCGGCGGAGTGCAGCCAGCTCCCGCTCCGCGCCCGGCAGATCGCTTCGCGCAGCGAGGGCCAAGGCGCGCGCATAGTGTCGCAGCGCCCTCGGATACGGCAGGTTTTCCGCCGGCTCGGGTTCAGCGAGGACAGCGTCCCATTGGCTGAAGCGCAAGCTCACGAGGAGCGGCAGCATGTAGTAGTGCTGCAGGGCGCCGAGGCCGGGCGCGCGCATCATGCCGGTGTCGACCTTGGAGCGCGTCAGGCGAGCGGCGTCCAGCGCCTGTACCGAGCGCCCGATCATCGACGCCGCGAAGGCCAGGAAATGCGCGTTGTGCGGGTGCAGCGCGAGGCGGTAGACGCCATCGGCCGGCATGTCGGCGAGGTGGCTCTCGTCGGCGTGGAGTGCATGCACGTTGCGCTCGATGGCCTCGGCGTATCGCCCCACGCGAATGTAGATGTGCCCGGGCATGTGGACCACATGTCCCGCGCCCGGCATCAGCGACGCGAGCCTCTCGGCGCACGCGATCGCGCGTTCGGGGAAGGCCGCCTCGACGGCGTGGATGTAGAAGTGACACGCGCCGGCGTGTCGTGTCGTGCGACGCACCACCGGCGTGAGCGCTGCGATTGCGCGTGCGCCGTGTGGCTTGGCGCGCTTTCCGGGGGCCCAGTAATCCCACGGTGCCAGGAGCATCTCCGACTCCGCATACAACACGACCGCATCGTCATCGCGCGCGCGGCTCCGGCTCAGTCGCGCCATCGCACGCGCGTAGGTGGAGTCGAGGGCCTTCCGGCGCGCCGTCGGGTCCGCGCCGTAGCGTGTGGCAAGGGCTTCGATGTACGCGCGCTCCGCCGGTGTGGCGCGCGACGCGAGTGACGTCGCACGCTGCATGGCCGCATAGGCGGCGACGCCGGCGGCGGCATCCATCAAGGCGTTGATGTTCGGGCCCAGCGCGAGCGCTTCACCCCAGAAGCACATGGCGCAGGTGGAATCGAGTTGCTGCGCCTTGCGGAAGCTGCGGATGGCGTCCGGGTGATCGAACGCGTAGATGAGCCGCAGTCCCTGATCGAAGTAGCGCTGGGCGAGCGTGTCGCGGGTTGTGATGCGATGATGGTGACGCCCAAGCCCGTCCCACAGGGCGAGCGAATCCACACCCCGGCCTGCGCCGGGTGCGTCACGCGCGCTGGACGGCGCGGATGCCTGAGCGCCGGCCGCCTCTGGCCGCGCGAGCGACAGCGCGAGAAAGGAGCATAGCGCTACTTTTACCGCGACTTCCAGGCGCAGGCGATCTCGAATCTGGCACACGGGCGCACTCCTCCAGCCAAAACGGGGTTCAGTACTCGCGAGCGACGGTGACCAGATACTCGCGCGCCCGAAGACTGTCAATGAACGCGCGAAATTCACCACCGAATGCGGAGTCGAGTCGAACTTACCGTCGAGGGTAATCTGAGAGGCCGAGCCGATTTCGAAAACGCTACGATCCGGCTTCGATCCGCAGGAATCGCGTCCAGTTGTCTGGATCATCCTGAATCGCATCGGCGAGAATCGTCAGCCCGTAGCGCGCGGCCGCGCCGTGACTGGCGACGGCGGCAAGGGTCGGATCCTGCGCCTCGCTCACCATCCTGGCCGCGCCGGCCGTATCGAAAAACGACTCGGACCGCGCGCCAAAGGCTTGCAGGAAGCGTCGGCACTGGGCCAGCGCCACCGGATGACTGGTGACACGCTTGATCTGCTCGAGCGTGGTGCCGCGCACGCTCATCAGCGCGTGGACGATGCGGATGTCGGTCGTCCCGCCAAGGTTCAGCCCAACGCTGAAATCATCGAGGGCATCGAGCGCCGACGTGATCGGGCCAACCACCAGGTTCTCGACCGGCAGCACCGCGCCATCTGCGCTGCCCGACTTCACCGCCGCCAGCATCTGCGAGAAGGTCTCACATGGCACCGGAATCGTGTCCGGGCCCCAGAAGACGCGAATGGCGTCCTCGCTGAAGGCGCCAGAAATGCCCTGAAACGCGATCCGGGGTCGTGCGCTTGTCATGGGTCGAATGTACGCAACGCGAGCCCGTGGCGCGCACGAACGAGGTGCCCCCGGCAAGCCGTCGCTCACCGGGGGCTGAACGTGCTTCAGGGCCCACCCGCCCCTCCACACGAAGAACTCGTCGTCGCCAAGCGGTCATCGCTGACCGTCCGGACCTGCCCTGTTGCGCGCGCCGGACCGGGTGGGGTACCGCGCGGGTCGTACCAGGCGTGCTTGGCAAACTCGTCCATACGACGCGTGACGTGTGGTGGCGTCACAGGCAGCGCGCATCCTGAGTGCGGGACGTAGCCACCAATCGAGTGACAGGCCCGGCACGCCAGTCAGCCAGACGCATCCACTCGATGCCGTATGACGTCCGACACCTCTGTCCGTCACGACGCGTGGCCAGAAACCGCTGCGCACCGTGCGGCCATCTGACGCCAATGAGATCGTTCGTCCCGCCCCTGCGCGTGAGAGCACATGAGCCGCTGCACCATTCACCCGGGATCCGCGCTGCGTTGGGCGCACATCGTCCAGGCTGCCTTGACGCCGCCTGCGCGCCAGCGGATCGTGCGGGTCCGCTGTGCCTTTCTCCCGTCGTCACGACAGCCCGTGGACCGCACCGACTCCGATGTCACCCGGCTGCTCGCCGCGCTCGCCAGCGGTGCGCCTGACGCGATGGATCAGCTGTTGCCGGTGATCTACGATGAGCTGAAGCGCCTCGCCGCATCGCAGCTCAGGCGCGAGCGCGATGAACACACGCTCGGCGCTACGGCACTGGTCCACGAGGCGTTCCTGCGTCTCGTCGATCAGCGCGCCGTGGACTGGCGCGGGCGCTCGCACTTCTTCGGGATTGCCGCGCAGGCGATGCGGCGCATTCTGGTGGATCATGCGCGTCGGCGCACCGCGGGCAAGCGCGCACGCGAGCAGCAAGTCACCCTCGATGCCGCGGCGCCGATCGCGGCTGACAGCGACAGTGACGAGATTCTCGGCGTGCATGAAGCGCTCGAGCGCCTCGCCCTGCTCGACGAGCGACAGGCAAAGCTGGTCGAGTTGCGCTACTTCGCCGGATTCACCCTTGACGAAAGCGCCGAGCTGCTCGGGATCTCGCCCGCCACCGCATCGCGCGACTGGGCGGTGGCACGCGCGTGGCTGCAGCGTGAACTGTCGCCAAACGCCTGAGCAACGGGCGGCCGCATGGCAATCGACGCAAAACGCTGGGCGCAGGTCTCGTCGATCTTCGGCGACCTGATCGCGCTCCCTGCCGCAGACCAACAGAAACATCTGGCGGCGCTGATTGATGACGACGTGCGCCGCGAGGTACAATCGCTGCTCCGCGCCAACGCCAACGTCGGCGTGAGGTTCGAGAGTGCGCCGACGATCACCGCCGACGGCTCGGGCGTCATCGGGTCGCGACCGGTTGCGGGGCAGCGGATCGGTGCCTGGCGCATCATCCGTCTGATCGGCGAAGGGGGCATGGGCGCCGTGTTCGAGGCGGTGCGCGACGACAGCGGATTCACCAAGCGGGCAGCGCTCAAGATGGTGGGGCGCGGTGCCACCGACAGTTCCCTCATCCCGCGCTTCGAAGCCGAACGTCGCATCCTCGCCCGGCTCGAACATCGCAACATCGCCGCACTTCTCGATGGCGGCCTGGATGACGACGGTCGCCCCTGGTTTGCGCTCGAATACGTGGAAGGCGAACGCATCGACCGCTGGTGTGATGCGCGCGGGCTCGATCTGCGCTCGCGCGTGCAGATCTTCCGGCAGGCCTGCAGTGCCGTGCAATACGCACACGAACGGCTGATCGTCCATCGCGACATCAAGCCGGCCAACATGCTCGTTGCCGCCGACGGCACACTCAAGCTCCTCGACTTCGGCATCGCCAAACTCACCGACGACACCGAGAACCCCCTCACCGAGTTTGGCGCCGCACCAATGACCGCGGCCTACGCCAGCCCCGAGCAGCGTGCCGGCAAGGTGCTGACCACGGCCACGGACATCTACTCCCTCGGCGTCGTGCTCTACGAGCTGCTGACCGGTTTGCGACCGTTCGCGGCAGCCGCCACCGACGCCACACCAGCCCTGCCCAGCCGCCGGCTGGTCGAGGCGGGCGAAGTCGACTCACCGGTGACGGGCGACGCGATCTCGCGCCGCCGCGTCGCGAGGCTGCTGCAGGGTGAGCTCGACGCCATCGCGATGATGGCGCTGCGTCCCGAACCCGATCGACGATACGCGAGCGCAGAGGACCTCGGGCGTGACCTGCAGCGCTGGCTCGAAGGGCGCACCGTGCGCGCACAGCCCGACACCCTCGGCTATCGCACGGCGAACTTCATCGGTCGCAATCGTCTGGCCGTTGCGGGGATCGCGGTCGGTGTGGTGGCGATGGTGGTCGGCACGGTCGTCAGCATTCGACAGGCGGCGGTCGCGCGGACGGAGCGCGATCGCGCGCGCGCCGAGCAGGTGCGGACACAGCGCGTCGCCGAGTTCTTCCAGCAGGTGTTTGCGCAGGCGGCACCCCGTGAAGGCGGGCGGGCGCTGACCGTGGTCGAAGCGCTCAACCGCGCCATCCCGATCATCGACACGTCATTTCGGCGCGAACCGGACCTGAAGGCGTCAGTGCAGCTGTCCATCGGCTCCACGCTGCAGAACCTGGAGCAGCACGAGCAGGCGCGGCCTCTGCTCACGGCCGCCTATGAGTATTACCGTCAGCACGAGGGGTCGAAGCCATCGCGCAATCAGACTGACGCGCTTTGGGATCTGGCAAAGATGGCGACGCAGGATGCGCGCGGGGTCGAGGCCGAGTCGCTGTATGTGCGGCTCGCCAACATCTATCGCACGCAGCCGGAGTACGCGCCGAACGACCCAGTGCTCAGTCTGCTGCGTATCGCCGGACTCAGGGTGGACGCGGGCGACCTCTCCGGCGCGGTGGCGGCGTACGATTCGCTGCTTCCGCAACTCGTGGTTCGTACGCGCGCCGACTCGCTCGATCTGGCCGGAAATCTCGGCTCGCGGGGAGCGGCACTGGCGGCGCTCGGACGATTCGAGCGGGCGACGCAGGATTTCGCTCGCACCATGGCGATCAATGAGCGACTGCTTGGCGCCGACAGCTTCGCCACCGGTGAGGTCTTGCAGCCGTATGCGGGCGCGATGCTCTTCGCCGGACGGCTGGTGGTGGCAGAATCGCTCGCGCGCCGATCGGTGGCCATTTCCCGTCGCGAGTTCGGTGACGCCGCCACCATCACGCTGGCCGCGCAACGGATGCTCGGCACAATTCTGGTGGCAGCCGATCGGTGCCGCGATGCGGCGGCGATCTTCAGCGAGATTCTGTCTCATCGCGGACCATATATCCCGGATTCCGACCCGAGCATCGGCTACGCGCTGGTGCATCGTGGCTACTGCCGCGCGCACGACGGTCAGATGCCCGCGGGCATGGCCGACGCGCGCGAGGGGCTGCGAATTGTCCAGTCGGTCTTTGGCCAGAAGCACTACGTGTATCACATGGCACAGAGCCTCACCGGTGCCGCGATCGGGTTCGGGCCGGCCAGTGGCAGGGCGGAAGCCGAACGTTTGCTGCGCGACGGAGCCGCCGGCCTGCGCAGGGCGCTCGACCCGGCGCATGCGCGGGTACGCGATGCGGCGGCGCGGCTGGCGGAGTTCGAGCGGCGGAGTGGGGAGAAACGCGGACGCTGACGGTCGGCCGCGTCTGGTGAGAGCGTTTCGAGCGGAGTTGCGCGTGAGAAGACAGGTCCGCTCACGTCTCACCACTTCGAGGCCGCCATGCCGCAACTCACAGTGCCCTTTCTCCGCTCGCCGCTCGCCGGGCTGATCGCCACACTCCTTCTCCTGACTGCGTGCGGCGGGGGGTCCGACGGTCCGACGCCACCGCCACCACCGCCGCCGGCAGTCTCGGTTGGCTCGCTCGCGGTCACCGTCGCCGGCCTGCCCAGCGACGTCACGCCTTCCGTGATCGTGACTGGCCCGGCGGGCTATTCGCAAAGCGTCGGCGCGACGCGCACCCTGACTGGTCTCACGCCAGGTGTGTACACCCTCACCAGTGCCAACATCGCCGATCGGAGTATCGGCTACGCCGCGCCGGTGGCGGCTGCCACCGTGTCGGCCAACGCCACCGCCAGTGCGTCGGCGGCGTACGCGCTCCGCATTCTACCGCGCAGTACCACCAATCGCACCGATGAATCGACCTCACCCCGCTTCAAGCTGCTGTACCTGATCCCCAACGATGGGGCGGATCGCGGGCTCGACACGAACGCGACGCTGCACCGCTCCATCAGCAGCGGGCAGCGCTGGCTCTCCGCGCAAACCGCAGGCCGATCGATCCGCTACGATGTCGCGAATGGTGGGCTGGACATCACGTTCGTGCGCCTGCCACGGACCGATGCCGCGTACTACAGCTACAACGGCTTCATTCGCGATTCGATCGAGAGGGATCTTCGAGCCGTCGGATGGACGCAGGCCAATGTGATGCTGCTCGGCTACTACGACGGTCGCCACATCGACCGCTGCGCGTCGGCCGCCTGGCCGCCGAACCTTGTAGGCACCTTTGCCGGGATCTACTTGCGCGGTCTGCCGAATGCGGCGAATGGATGTGCCAACAATCCGTTCGCCGCCTCGCCTACGGCAGCACCCGGCTACCTGGAGTACGTCGCGCAGCATGAAATCTTCCACCTGCTCGGCGTGGTGAGCACGGCGGCGCCGAACCATGCGCTGTCCGGCCATGTCGGTAACGATCCGACGGACCTGATGTACGCCGGGCCGCTGGTGTGGAGGCCGAGCACGGTGGATGTGACCAAGACGAACTACTACAACCCAAGCGGGCTGCCGGGGACGGTGGCGAACTTCAGCAATTCGCCGTACGTGGTGGCGGCCCCGTAGACGGTGCCGGAGAACCGCGCAGGCCGCGCATTCACCCCCGGGTGCGGGAACTTCCTCGATCGGCCATCCGGCTCGTCAGAGCGTCAAGAGGTCCTCGGCAGTGAAGCCGAACACGGTGCCGGCCTGAATCTCCAGCGCGACGCCGGGCCCCCAGTCTCCGCGTGACGAGAAGCACGCGAGTGTGAGGGGCCACCTTGGGTGGCCGGCGGCAGCTCGGCCTGCAGGAGTGCGGCCCGCGTCCGCAGTTTCTCGAGGTCGCCGTCATTGCGGCGTTCCCATTTGCACTCGCTGACCAGCAGTTCGCGCTTGCACCCAGAGCGACGATGTCCACCTCGTTCTGCGAGGTGCTGTCCTACCACGTGCCGACGCGGCTGGGGCGGAAGGGCAGCCGCGTCGTGCGGCCGACCCACGCGCGGCACATCTCCTCAAACTGGCGCCCCATGTAGTCGTTGAGCCCTGGGGCGACTCGACCCGCCCAGAGCACATCGGCCGCGCTGAGGCTGGTCTCACCGGTTGCGAGCAGCGGGGCAACGAATCGGTGCCAGAACGCGATGTAGGGGTCCACGATGCGGTAGAGCGTACGACGCGAGGTGAGAGCGTTCTCCGTGACAGGGATGATGCGCGCGACGTACTGCATTTCTTCCAGCCACTTCCTCGGCCGCGACACCGAGCCGCTCGGCTCGCCAACCCGCTGCGTGATGTTCTTCCACGTTTGTTCGCCCGTGGCAATGGCCTGAATGATCGAGTAGTGCACGTCGGCCTCGCCGAGGGATGCATCCAGCATGCGCTCTGCGGCGGCGGCGAGACGGCCGCTCGGGTCGAGGATGAGGCGAGCGATGTTCGTTGCGAGGTTTTCGTCTGGCCGAAGGAGGGCAAGGTGTCCCGGGAGCCCGCCGAAGATGCCGCAGGTCAGCAGCACGTCTCGCGCGTCGCAGTCGGGGACGAAGGCCCGCACGCGCTCGAGATGGAGCTGGGGGGAACTGAAGACGGCCCCTGCGGCGGCCGCAGGACGGCTGGTAAACTTTCTCCAGCCGTCGCATCGCGGTGATGTGCGATCCGTTCAGTACGACCTTCATCTGGGTGCCCAACCACCGGTGATCCCACACGACCTGCAGGATCGATGGCAGCGCCGGGGCGGCCTCGGCGAGGTAGGGGAACTCGTCGAGGACGAGCATGAGCGGTGATCCGGCGGCGCGCTCCGTGAGGTACTCGAGGAGGTCCGCCCACAAGTCGGGAACGTCACCCCGCGCGCAAGCGCCACGTCATTGAAGCGCCGGCCGACCATTGACACAGAGAAGTATTCGCTCTTGGACCTCCGTCAGCAACGCAGCACGGACGGACGCCGGACAGGCAGACCCACCGTGGCCGCGCCGCGCTACGCAAAAATCTGCGGAAGTCCGTCCACGAGCGATTGTGGTCCCTCGGTGAGTGGCAAGGTGATCTGAGCGCATTGCAGCACGCGGTGACGCACGCGCGCCCAAGGAAAGTCGCCGAGCCGTTGCCGAAGCCCGTGGGCAGGAACCGGCGGCGCCCATGACGCAACTCGAACGACTGCTCACCGCACTGCACGACGCGGGCGTCGAGTTCATCATCGTCGGTGGAGTTTCGGCGCGTGCGCACGGGTCAGCACAACTCACCGACGATCTCGATGTGTCCTCTGCGCGTTCGCCGGCGAATCTGGCGCGGCTGGTGACGGTGCTTGCCCCGTTCGCATCGTACGTGAGCGGCGCGCCGCCCGGCCGGCCGGCCGATTGGTCCATCGCGACGCTGCGTGCGGGGATCAATTTCACGCTCACAACTCAAACCGGTGCGGTCGATTTACTCGGCGAGATCACCGGCGGCGGTGGGTACCAAGCGTTGCTGCCGCATACGATCGCCGTCACCGCGTCTGGCCTTGAACTGCACCTCCTCGACCTGCACTGGCTCATTCGCGTCAAGCGGGTCGAAGGACGAGCGAAAGACCTCGAGGTGATTGCCGAACTCGAAGCGTTGCAGGAAGAGATCGGCACGTTCTGATGCTGCCTTGCCCTCACAGCTCGCAGTGACGGTCGAGAAGACCGTGCCCATCGGGAGCGAGTTGCGCCCAGTCACCAGTTCCGCCGGCGACACGCCGAGCACCCGCAGGCAGAGCTCCAGGTGACCGGCCGACCGGTGATGCCTCGGTACAGCTTCCCGCATCACACGACCAGCGGCCGTTCGCCCCCGACGTCGCGGTCGCTGACACGAGATCGACCGTGGCGTCCGTCGCAGCCGTCCGAACGGCACCATCGCTCACGCTCAGCATCGCCACTTCGCTCAGCGCGAGCGTCAGTTGCACTCTGCCAACGTCGCGGCCGAACATCACGGCGGTCGGTGTGCCGAAGCTTCGTCCCGCCGCCACGGCGGTCACGCCCGTCAGTGCCGCCAGGAACTCGGCAACCGAGGTCGTTACAACCCACGTGGGCGCACCATGCGGCGGCGCACGCGACGGCGCGCCTCTGTGCCGCTTCACGCAATGGAATCCATGGTCGCGTGAAACCCCGAACACCGGCTCTCCGTATCCGTGTCAAACTCGCATGCATCTTGAATCGACAGCGATGACGATAACTGGTGGATTTTCCGCATACCACATCTCGCTGGATTTTTCCGGGCTGGTCCTCGGCGTGATCCACGGCGTTCCATGATCGATCCGACCGTGAGGCACCGGTGGAGCACATCGTTCTCCCGCGCCACCGTCCCGGCGAGGGCGTGCGCCAGCCACGGTGCCGCGTTCATGCTGCGCCTGGTGAGCTTGCTGCTATCAGCGCCAACGGACGCGCGGGCGCAAGCTGTCTCGGTCGACCAGGCGGCGATTCGTCGCTTCGTCACCGCGGCCATACGCGCTGACGGCGTTCCCGGGTTGTCGGTCGTCGTCGTGTCGCGCGATGGAACCGTCTACGCCGAGGGCTTTGGCACCACCGGAAGCGAGGGCGCGCCCGTCACGCCGGACACGCCGTTCGCGCTCGGCTCCATGAGCAAGAGCTTCACCGCACTCGCGATCATGCAACTCGTGGAGGACGGTCGGGTCGATCTCGACGCGACGGTGCAGCAGTATCTCCCATCCTTCGCCACGGCCTCACCCGAAGCCGGACGCATCACGGTGCGGCAACTGCTCGCACACACCAGCGGCATCCCGACGAACGCGGCACGCGCCGAGCAGGACGGACGAACGTTGGCCGATCACGTGACGGTATTGCGTGGCGTGACGCTCGCCAGCGCGCCAGGAGCAGCGCACGAGTATGCGAGCCCGAACTATCAGATTCTTGGCCGAATCGTGGAGGTCATGTCCGGCGAGTCATTCGGCGCCTATGTGGCTCACCACGTCTTTGCGCCGCTCGGCATGCGCCGCTCCTACGTCGATGCCGACGCGGCGAGCTCGGTGGGGCTCGCGTCCGGTCACCAGATGATGTTCGGCATGGTCGTGGAGCGTGACTTGCCGTTTGAGTCGGACCGGCTCCCCACCGCGGCGCTGATGTCCAGCGCGAACGATCTTGGACGCTTCATGCGGATGCAACTCCGGGGCGGGGAGCTGGACGGTATCCGCGTCGCGTCCGACCTGAGCGTGGCCCAAATGCACCGTCCGCAGGTGCAGGCGGAGGGGTTCGCCTATGCGATGGGCTGGCGTCTGAGCAACATCGGAGGCGCGGCGGCCGTGCACCATGGCGGAATTCTGCCGAACTATCGCGGCAAGATGGTGATGCTGCCGGGGCGCGGCCTCGCGGTCGTGGTGCTCACGAACGTGTCGACGTTGATTGGTTCGCCAACCAGCCATCGGGTTGCCGACGGCATTGCGGCGATCATCTCCGGCCAACCACCGCCCGCGTCGCCCGGACTACCGCTTCGGTGGATACTGGTTGGTGTCGGGATTGGCATGGCCGCGATCACGACGCTTCAACTGCGCGGCCTCGCACGCGCCATCCGCGCGACGCGAAGTGTGGGTTCGGCGGCGAAGGAAGTTGGATTTGCTGCGGCGTTGCTGTTCGGCATACCGCTTTTCACCGGAATCGGCTGGCCCGAGCTGTGGCGACAGGCACCGGACATGGTGGCTTGGATGATCCTCGCAGCCACACTGGGCGTTGCGACCGGCATACTCCGGCTCCGAACGGGCAACTTGCATTCGCGACCGAAATGAATTGGTCCAGTGCAGGAACGTGTGTACTTCGTTCACGGTGTGATGGCGTGATCATGCGGCGGACACGAGCGCCTCGCTGGTTGGTGGTCGCGAGCTTGCTCGCGCGTCGGGCACACCCTGGCGGGTCGACACGAGCCCGAGTACCCGGAGCGCGGATTCAGGGGAGGACCGGGAACGCCGAACGGCCTTCGCGCCACCCACCGACGACTCGCAACAGGTCATAGATCCACTGCGCCACCACCCGCCACGGCGGGCTATCGAACATCAGCGTCTCGAGTGACTGCTCGACAATGATCCCGGTCCCGGCCCACGCCAGCACCGGATGCACCGCCCCTCGCACGACACGATCGCGCACCATCGCCGCCACGATCCAGACGAAGGCCAGCACCAGGCCGAAAATGATGTCCGGACGCGGCACGCTCGGGAACCAGTGACGGAAGCGGAACCATGCCGGCCAGATCACGAACAGCGTTGCCAGCAACAGCCACCGAGCGTGTGCGTCCTTGTCCCGCCGCGCCCGCACGCCTGCGGCGACGAGTACCACGAAGATCACGCCCGATATGACGACACCCAGGATGCTCGAGATTCCGGTCGGTCCCGCGCCGTCGTGCACCTCGCGCGTGACCTGCACCATGCCGGCCGGCAGCATCGTCAGCGCCACGCCAATGGCGAGCGGCAAACCCACGCGGCCGATGCGGCGGTGCCGCATCGGCCGCGTGGGTTTGCCGCTCGCCATTGGCG
>CAYMQV010000003.1:57216-65601 GCA_964392395.1 uncultured Gemmatimonadaceae bacterium | reverse complement strand
CTGGTGTTCCTACGCATCTGAGGTCCTTTGCGTCTCTGCGCCTTTGCACCTTTGCGTTAAGCAGTTGCTTTTAAGCCATACCCGATGAGCCGTTGCTGACGAGCTGTTGCCGTTCTGGCAACTGGCGTCGTGTAGGCAGGCGTTGACGGATGCAATTGCACCGCGCGGAACTGGTGTGGTGTCGCCGAGCGTCACGGTTCCGAATCGCGGTTCAGCGGCGCACGAGCGTTCCCGCAAACAGCAATCTCACGTTCGGGTCGAGCTCCACCGACGATGGGGCCGAATCCGATGGGAATGCATAGCGACCGCTGCCAGCCGCCAGCTCGACCCGTTCGACCCGCGCCTTGCCACCAGGCGTTGCAATACCGATGTCGATCGGAATGCTGAACGGCTCGCCTGGCTGCGTTTGCCGGAGCTCGACGATCACCTGCTTCGCGGTCGAGTCCCAGCGCCAGGTGCCGTCGAGGCGCGGGACGCCACCTCGATAGAGCCACTGCTGAAAGAACGCACCGAGGTCGCGACCGGCAGCGCGTTCCATCGCGAGCCGGAAGTCGGCGGTGGTGGCGCTCTTGTCGCGGAACCGCGCGTAGTAATCGCGGATGCCCGCCCAGAATCGATCGTCACCCATCTCCTGACGCAGCATGTGCAGCGTCCAGCTGCCCTTCTGATACGTCATGCCAGTCGTGACGTCGGCCATGTCGGCCAGATTCGCGTGAATCACGCGATAGTCGGGGCGGTTGGCATCGAAGGCAATCACATTGCGACGGGAGTCGCGCAGCCCATCCGCAAATTCGTCGCGACCGTAGGCGTGTTCGATGAACAGGAGCGTGAAGTAGGTCGCAAACCCTTCGCTCAGCCAGACGTGGTCCCAGTCACTCTCGGTGACCGCATTGCCAAACCACTGATGCGCAATCTCGTGAATCACCACGTTCCGCCACCGCACCGGGCGTGTGCCGGCCACGCTACCCGCGCTGTAGAAGATGGCCGACGCTGCTTCCATCCCCCCGCTGACGGAGTTCGACTGCACGTTGGCCAGCTTCTCGTAGGAAAATGGGCCGACCCACTCGCTGTAGAACGCAAGCGCGTCCTTCGTCGGCACCGCAAAGTCGTGAAAGCCGGCGTCGCGCTGCTGCGCAAAGACCCACGTCTCGATCGGGATGCCGTCGTAGTCACCCACATGCTGCACCGCGAAGCGCGCCACGCCCAGCGCGTACAGCCAGGGCGCGATCGGCACCGACTCGCGCCACACGGTTCGACGCGTCCCGCGCACGTCGTCCGTCGCTTCGACACGCAATCCGTTGGAGATCACCTGATAGTGCGACGGCGCCGTGACATCCATCTCCATCGTCGCCTTGTCGGCGATGTGGTCGATCATCGGCAGCCAGTGGTGTCCCTTGTCCGGCCAGTTGTCGGAGAAGAAGGCGCGGTCGCCGTGCGGAGTCGGCTTGATCTGCAGGCCGTCGGCGGGAATCCCGGCGTACCGCACCACGAGTTCGATCACCGTGCCGGTGGCAAGTGTGCCGTCGAGCGTGATCACCAGCCTGTCCGCCGCGTGCTGAAAGCCGAGCGCCTTGCCGCCACGCGTCACCGCACTGACGCGCATCCCGCGCCCCTGTCGCGCAGGCGTCATCCCCGCCAGGTCGAGCGATACCTGCGCCAGGTCCGCTGTCAGCAGGCGCAGGCGCACCGTGGCTTCGCCGTCGATGCGATCGGTGCTGTCAGCCAGTCGCAGCGCGAAACGGTAATGCTCCACATCGATCGACTGACGTGGGTACGGGTCCGCGGAGACTGTTTCCGCGATCATGGCGACGCAGAGCAGTGAGAAGAGATGCCGCGAGAATCGTGTCATGTGCGTTCCGGTTCCGATGAGAAACATGCTGCGCCGCTGCCCCGACGGCATTCGCCACCGGCTTTTGTGCCATCTGTCGCGCTACCGCACCGCCGGACCATTGAACCAGATCGCATTCGGCGCTTCGGAGCGCGCCACCGCAAGGTCGGGCCACGTATCACCATCGAGATCCCCGATGGCCACACCGTACACGGTGCCCTTGCCATCATTCCAGCGGATCGATGCAAAACTCAGTTGCGGGCCACGACTGGAATTGAAGAAGATCGTGCCTGGTCCTCGAGCGGCGCCGACCACGATGTCGGGTGCGCGATCCTTGTTCAGGTCTCCGATGGCGATCGCACCGGCTTCGACCGCTCCAGTGCCGATGTCGACGGCGTCCGCGAATCGCCGATTCCCGAGGTTGCGGAAGACGAGGACCCGCTTCGTGGTCAGGTCACCGATCACGAGATCAGGCGTGCCATCGCCATCGAGATCGGCGGCCGCGGCCGCCCGCACTGACACCGGCGCCGGACCGAACGGCTCACCGCCGCCGGTGAACGCGCCAGCGCCGTCGTTCCAGAGCATCAGGCTCTGGCCGCCATCACGATGCGGCACGAACAGATCGGTGTGGCCATCGCCATCGAAGTCGGACGCCACGATGATCGTGGCGGATTGCGTCGGCAGCGCGGTGCAGACCGGAAAGTTCGCGGCCCCATCGTTCAGACAGACAAAACTCGGGCGCGGACTGGCCGGATTGCTGCTGCGGTTGGCGACGATGATGTCCGGCCGCCGATCGCCATTGAGATCGGCGACCGTGACATAGCGGGTGGACCACTCGGCCCGCCCAAACGTTCCCGCCGCGTGATAGTGCCCCGTCGCATCACTGAGATAGACGAGCTTCGGATCGGGGCGATCGTTGCTGACGACGAGATCGAGCGTACCATCGCCGTTCAGGTCCGCCACTGCCGCCGTGTACGTCCGATCTGCCGAATCGCCGATCGCCTCGGTCGTGAAGGCCGCATGACCGTCGTTGCGCAGCACCAGATTCCGCAGCGGCCAGTGGCGGCCCTTGGCCAGGATCAAGTCCAGATCACCATCGCGATCGATGTCGCCCAGACTGACGCTGGCCGAGGTTTCGCTGGTCGTTTCGAGCAGCTGCATGCGGTCGAATGCTCGGAGCTCGATCACCCTCGCCGAGAGCGCGGGAAGCGAGCAGATTCCGGTAAGGACCAACAGACGCCGTCGCGCAAGGCGAGTGAACGGCCATGCTCGAGCGGGCGCCGGTGGGCTACCGAGAGGGACTGGGCTCATCGGGGGTGCGGGGTGAGGATCGGGGAACGAGGTCTCGGGCGGGAAGCTATCGGCGGGGGCGACGTTCCGAGTGACGGCGCCCCGACCGCTGCCTCCCTCCGGCCGCGGCGGTCTTCCGCATCCGATCTGTGGTGCTTCCGATGCGAGCACTGACTATCATGACGATGACGCCATGCCTCAGTCTGCCGCCGCCCTTCTTCAGTACCTGCTCCCGAAGCAGGCACTCACCACCCTCGCCGGCCGCATTGCGTCGGCAAAGGCTGGCGGCGCAACGACGGCGCTGATCCGCTGGTTCGTGAACAGCTATCACGTGAACATGAAGGAAGCCGCGGAACCGGATGCGGCGCGCTACGACACCTTCAACGACTTCTTCACCCGGGCGCTCAAACCAGGAGCCCGGCCCATCGCCACCGCAGACTTCGTCTGTCCGGTGGACGGTGCCATCAGCCAGTGCGGCACGATCGAGGGCAACCAGGTGCTGCAGGCGAAGGGACACAATTATTCGACCACCGCACTGGTGGGCGGTGATGAGATGCTGGCCGAGCAATTCACCGACGGCACCTTCGCCACGATCTATCTGAGCCCGAAGGACTACCATCGCATTCACATGCCGATCGATGGGCGTCTGACGCGGATGATCTACGTGCCCGGCGACCTGTTCTCGGTGAACCCGGATACCGCGCGCAGCGTCCCCGGGCTGTTTGCCCGCAACGAGCGCGTGGTCTGTGTCTTCGAGAACGAGCAGGGGCCGTTCGTGATGGTGCTGGTGGGTGCGACGATCGTCGGCAGCATGGCGACGGTGTGGCACGGCGTGGTGAATCCGCCGCGCTCCGACGCGCCGCGCGAATGGCACTATGGCGATGGGAGCGTTGCGCTGGAGAAGGGCGACGAGATGGGACGCTTCCTCCTTGGCTCGACCGTCGTGCTGCTCTTTCCGTCGCAGTACGTGTTGTTCACGCCGCGATGGAAGGCGGGGCTCTCGGTCAGGATGGGCGAGAGCATGGGGATCAGTTATCCGCGGACGGCGGAAACGCGGATCTGACACCAGTGAGCGTCGCCGGCGAGACGACACGCCAAGCGATACACACCTTGTGCACATGCCGGTCGTAGAATGTGCGCTCGGCCTTCGGGTCGGCGGCCAGCGCCTCAGCGATCAGCTGTTGGTCGTCCACGGGGGAGGAGGGGTTGTGCGACGCGCCCCAGCGGCCGGCGATCAGTACGTGTTGAAATACCGCTGGATCTCGCGCGGGTCGCGAGCTTTCGTCAGGGCCAGCATCAGCAGAATCCTGGCCTTCTGTGGCGTCAGGTGCTGGACGGCGACGGTCGGCACCCACGGGGTGCGAAAGAGGCCAGCGCTGTCCAGCGCGGGGCACGACCGGCGGAGGCCACTGGGCCCGCTGTCGCTTGGAGGGACGGGGTCACTCACGTCCTCGCCACTCGTGAAGACCGTCACCACCACCACCCCGCTGCGGGCCAGCGTCTGGTAGGCCGCCGATTCCGCGCAGGTGAATCCGGTCCGCGAGACGACGACGCCCGCCGGCTTGCGCTCGTAGGTGCGCCCTGTGCCACCGGGATACGCGTAGACCAGATCGACGTCGCTGAGCACCGTCACCGTGGACAGATCGAACTCGCTGGCGGCACCGTGTTTGCGCGTTGGTGCGAAGAAGAACTCCGGACCATCGCCGCCAACCACGCCGAGCATGCCCATCTCGCCACCGGAGAATCCACCGCTCCGGGGATAGAGCTTGCGCGCCTCGCGGGCCGAGAGGATGCGATCGTCCATCACCACCAGCACCCCTTTCCCGACAGCCTGCGGCGAGACGGCCGTCCGGATCGCCGCCACCAGATTGATCGGACCGTCCGGACTGATGCCGGTGGCCGGACGTTGCGCGCCGACCACGATGACCGGCTTCTCCGAGTGCACCGTCAGGTAGAGAAAGAAGGCCGTCTCCTCCAGCCGATCGGTGCCGTGCGTCACCACGACACCAGCCAGATCGGGGCGCGTGCGGAAGGCATCGTCGATCCGCCGCGACAGAGCCATCCACTGTGCCGGCGTGATGAACGGGCTGGCCACGTTGGAGAACTGCTCCGCCTCGACGAGAGCGAACTTCGAGAGCTGCGGCACCGACGCCAGAATCTGTTCGGCGGTCAGCGTACCGGCGCGATAGTCGCCCAGCGTGCCCGGGGCATCCTGCACGCCGGCGATGGTGCCGCCAGTGGCGATGACGAGCACCTTCGGGCGCGGTACCGAGTCGCGTTGGGCGGTGAGCACGCACGGCATGGCGCCGAGAAGTGCTGCGAGCGCAACGCGGAGTGGCCAGGGAGCGGGCTTGGGCATCTGTTCAAGCTATATCCGGGCCGAGGTGCGCGGCACACGCTGATTCGGCCGCGGACGCCGTGCACGCCATGCAGTGATGACCTCGGATCGATGCGGAATGTGATGGATTGTCGCCCCGTCGGACGGTGATCGTCGCCCGCAGCCGTCGTCTGTTCGCGAACCGGGCTGGTGTCGGGCAAGCCGCCGGGCCAGCTGTCGGTCTATGTGTGCGCCATGCGCCGGCCGTCACCGTGCCGGCACGCGACGAGCGCTTCCGACACAAAGTCCGAGCTTGCCCGTCTCACGATGATTGCCGCTGACCAGCGGACCCACTCTCGGCACTCCGCGGAGGATCCAACGGTCTGCTCGCCGCAAAAGTGCGTGCTCTGCCGCGCCGTCATGCCGGTGCCGAGCACGACGTCCAGCGGCACGGTCGTGGTGCGCCACGCGGCTTCGCTGCCGGTGAGCGATCACTGGGTCGGTGTAGTACCCCGACACGGCGCTGGCGGCGAACCACAACGCCATCTCCAACAGCTCGGCGACGGCACGTCTGCCAAGCATCCGCCAACCACCTGGCATTAGAGACGACTCGCCGACGGGCCTACGGTCAGCGATCACGGACAAGAAGCTGGCGGACTTCATCGAGCAAGCGACGCGACGTGAATGGCTTCTCGAGATAGCCCGTGATCGCCGGATCGTCGTCGCCCGCCATACCGTTCTCGGAATAGCCAGAGGTGAAAAGCACGGGTACCCGCTCGCGTTCGTCGCGCAGGCGCGTGGCGAGTTCACGGCCGGTCGATCCAGGCATGATCATGTCGGTGACGACGAGATCGATCCCCCCGCCCGGTCCGTCGTGCTGTCGCCAGAGCAAGTGTCCTTCCACCGCATTGCGCGCTTCGATCAGTCGATAGCCGGCGCGCGTGAGGACACGATGCACGATCGCCCGCACGCCGTCATCGTCTTCGACCAACAGGATGATCCCGTGGACGGCGGCAGGAATCGAGGCACCATCAATCGTACGCTCGGCCGGCAGCGCTTGATCGGTCAGCGGCAGCGCCACGAAGATCGTGGTGCCGTGTCCCGGCGTGCTCTCGATGGCCACCAGACCGCCCGACTGCTCGATGATGCCGTACACCGTGGCCAGTCCGAGGCCGGTACCGCGCCCCTGCTCCTTGGTGGTGAAGAATGGCTCGAACGCGCGCGCGCGCACGGCGTGGTCCATCCCGACGCCCGAATCGCTCATCGAGAAGAGCACGACGTGATCAGGCGACGCACCCGGCCACGGCGGCATCGATGACGGCAGGGTTCCGCCATCCCGAACATTGGTGGTGAGTACCAGGCTGCCGCCGCCAGGCATCGCGTCGCGGGCATTCACCGCGAGATTCACAAACACCTGCTCGAGCTGACCAGCATCGGCGAGGACACGCAGGGGATTGGGCTCGAGCGTCACCTGGAGTGAGACGTCTTCACCGATCACGCGACGGAGCAGCCGCTCGACGTTCGTGATCACGCCGTTGAGGTCGAGTACCTCGGGTGTCAGCGTCTGCTTGCGGCCAAAGGCGAGCAGCTGACGCGTGAGACCTGCCGCGCGATCGGCCGCCGCGATGATCTCTTCGGTATCGCGCCGCAGCTGACCCTGCGCCGGCAACTCACTGAGCAGAAAGTCGGCGCCGCCGCGAATCACCGTGAGCAGATTGTTGAAGTCGTGCGCGACACCGCCAGCCAAGCGTCCCATCGCTTCCATCTTCTGGCTCTGACGGAACTGTGCCTCAAGCTTCTCGCGCTCCGTGACATCGCGCAGAATGACCGTCAGCAACGACCGGCCGCTGATGGCCGTGCGCGAAATCGTGGCCTCGATCGGAAAGATCTCGCCGTCGGCGCGCTGTGCGCGCAGCGGACCCGCACGCCCCATGCTGCGCGTCGTGGTGCCGCTGGCCGCGAACTGTTCAACCATGCGCGCGTGTCCGTCGCGCAAATCGCTCGGGAGAAAACGATCGATCGACGTGCCCAGCGCGTCCCCGGAACTGACCCGAAAGATTCGTTCGGCCGCCGCGTTGAAGATCATGATGCAGCGATTTGCGTCAACGGAGATGATGGCATCCATGGCCGAGCCGATGATGCGCGCCAGTCGCAGCTGGCTCTCTTCGAGCGAGGCAGTCATCTCGAGCAACCGCTGCTCGCTGACGGCCTGCGCGCGCGCATCGGCGATCGCCTGTGCCAGTCCGGCGCCCTGCTGCAGCACCATACGATCCTGCGCCGTCCAGCGGCGCGTCGTCGTGTCGGCAAGCATCACATGACCGACCGTGTCGCCCGACGTGCTGCGCACCCGCGCCACTGCGAGCGCCGATATGTCCTGCGTCCCCGACATCGCCGCGCGCGCGACGGGAACTGTCGCAAGGTCGTCGATGCAGACGATGTCCTCTCCGTTTAGCAGCAACTCGCCATCGCGCGCCTGCAGTGTCGGCTGCGTGGCGTGCAGGCCGTCGCGATCGAGTTCCACGGCAATGGCTTCGCGCTCGCTCGGCAACTCCAGCGTCACGTGCACATGCGCGACCTCGCTGGCCGTTCGGAGCAACGCGGCGAGCTGGCCAAGCGACGACAGCACCGCCGGAGCCACGAGAGTCGGGTTGGCGGAAGGAGGCATCGGTCTGGATAAGGTGCCGGGAAGCTCGATATCCTTCTAAAAAAGTCGGCGTTCCACTGCTGTCCAGCCCGATACTGTGAACGTTGACCCTCCCGGGCGCCCATCTCGACTCGGGCGCCGGGGACCTGGGGCCGCACGCCTCCTGACGGCCCCCCGGCGCGCCTGACGCAGATCCCGCGGTTCATCTCGGTTCGCATGACGCCGTACCGTGACACGATGTGACCTGAGGCGACGTGCAGTGCGCGACGAACCGTGACGACACGCAAGTCTCACTCGCGCCCGCGC
>CAYMQV010000003.1:54662-57116 GCA_964392395.1 uncultured Gemmatimonadaceae bacterium | reverse complement strand
GACGTGCAGTGCGCGACGAACCGTGACGACACGCAAGTCTCACTCGCGCCCGCGCTCATTGACACCCGCTGGGCGCACGATCAGGTGGAGACGGTAGCCGTCATCTACGACTACGGCGCCCGTGCCGCCTCCGGATATCGCTTCAGCAACTCGGCCAGCGGCGCGACGCCGTACCGCGCGCGTTCCGCGTCGGTGGTGACCCGATCGATCGGTGCCAGTTCCTCCTTCTCGGTCTTCTGGTTGATGAACCGGTTGGTGCCGTATTTCTGGACGCCCGTGGTCAGGCTCAGGTAGCGATCGATCGACAGTGCCACCAGCTCGCGCGCAGGCGCGTAGCCTGCGGCGAATGCGGCCCTGGCCAGGTGGTGCCCGAGCAGGTAGTTGTCAGGGCTCACGCCCATCAGCGAGTCGTTGCGGAAGACCATCGGCGTATGTTGGAGCACGAGCGCCGCGTTGAAGCGGTCGGCCGCGGTCACGACGTTGCCGGCGCCGATCTGCTCGAGTACCAGCACGACCCGGTCCTGATCCCTGCGCTTCATTTTTTTGCCCATCTGATAGTCCTGATCTTCTCTTCCCAGTTCGGTCAGCAGCGGGTTGTCGCTCGCAACACGCGACGGCGGGGTGGCAGGCGGCGCTGGTGGCTGACAGGCAGTGACGACGGCGAGTGCGCAGACGAGTGTAGCGAACGCGGAGCGGTGCATATCGAGTGTGACTGGAGAAAGGAAATTCGCTCGGGGTCGTGCCTGCGTGCGGCGTGAAGCACTCCGGGACGCCCGAAGAATGATAGCACCTTCGCCACTCGGCCCGCCCGCGCAGACTCCCGTTCCGCTGATTGAATTTTCGCGTCCGCGGCGCTCAGGGAAAGACGTGCGCCAGTGTGGGAAGCGGCAACAGTCCGCTCGACAGCACGGTGCCGACTTCCGTCTTCACGACGGTCCCGCCGGAATAGATCCTGATGGTTCCCGTCTGTCCGGTAACGCCACCCCGTCCGACGATAGTGCTGCCGGTGAAAGCGATCACACCAACGCCGCTGGAAATTGTGATGTCCCGGGTCCACGGCAACGTGAATGTTTCGGTAGTGACCAGCGCTCCGGACGCGCCTGTATACACGATGATGAGCCCACCGGTATAGTTGCCGGTGATCTCGTACTTCACCGTGCGCACGTTGGACGCCGGCGGCGTGGTGGGTGAATCCTTGCCGCCGCATGCCACCAGCAGGAATGACACTGTGAGTGCGGCGATGAGGTAGAGGAACTGAGAGCGCTTCATTGGATCGGTGCGTGGGGAAGGCCGTTCACCCGTTTCTGGTGTCGGCTGTGTTGTGAATGCTCTGCGTATTGGGCAGCAGGTATTCGCAGGCGGTGTCTGTGATGTTGCGGCGGGTCAGGCAGTTGGCGCCGGGCGTTGGGCCGACGCGGCCGGAGGGCGCTGTGCGTTTCCGCGACCTTCGTCAAGCGCAGATGAACGGAGCAGGATCAGAATCAGAATCAGAATCAGAATCAGAATCAGAATCAGGCGACGCCGACCAGGTTTCCAATGAAGTGCATGCTTCACGATCGGTCGCCGGACACGCGATAGCCAGCGTTCAGGGATGAGCGGGAGCCCAGCGCCGCCAGGTGGCTGTTTTCAGGCTGTGGGTCGTGTCTCGCGGGCGCCCCAGCCGGCATGGTGCCATCCGAACTTCGATTCCACTACACTAAAACCGGCGCCCGAAGTGCAGCCCGGGCTCGAACAGGAAATAGCGGTTCCATTTTCTGTCAGCCGCGGCGAAAGCTGGCGGAACGTTGGTGTTGATCGGCCACGCCGTGACGGCAACTGATGGCTCGATGAACCACCGGTCTGACCGCAACTTCACCTGATATCCGGTCCGAAGCGTCGTGAACAGCTGAAATCCATCCTGAATCTTCTTCCCGTTTGGGTCAGAGTAGCGCTGCCACAGCGGCAGGGCATGCCCCTGCGCGTACAGCCCTTTCCAGAACAGGTGCTGATACGCGACCCCCACGCCGCTTCCCCGCACGCGGCCCGGATACTCCTGGAGCTTTGACTTTGCATATTTGTTCGGACCCCACGGAATTCCCACTGGCTCGCTGTACGTCCACGTGATGGCTTCCAGCGAGATCGCGTCCTTTCGCGTCAGGCGATACCCGAGGTTGAGCTGATAGAACGACGGCCCGTCCGGGAAAAAGGAGCGAAGCATGAACGTCGAGGATCCAACAAAAAGTCGCCGGAACGCGAGATCACTGCTCTCGCTTTTGGGCTGCGGACCTGTGGGCTGCGCAACCAGCGATGACACCGCCAGCGGTGTCGTGAGCGCGAAGAGTCCTGTGACGATGAGCCGGCGAACCGTCGGCGTTCTCTTGGTTGCTATAGACATCAAATCCTTCCCTCGATACGGGATCACGGTGTCCGGGCGAGCACCTTACAGTGTAAGAGACAAGCATCTTACAGTGTAAG
>CAYMQV010000003.1:0-54562 GCA_964392395.1 uncultured Gemmatimonadaceae bacterium | reverse complement strand
CTTACAGTGTAAGAGACAAGCATCTTACAGTGTAAGGGTCGGGCGGACAAGAGGGAAAGTGTCAGCGCCGTGTCACGTTCTCCGCCACCAGCCCGTCCAGAACGACATCCAGCCCGCGCTCGAACTCGTTCCCGAACGCGAAACCCGGTTGAAGCACATGTTCGACCGCGAACGCACGAAGGTTCGGATACTGGTCAGGCGGAAACTGCGCCAGCATCGCCGTCGTCATCGCCTCGATCTCCTCGGCGCTGGATCCCGGCAGGCTCCTCTCCTGGAGCACGAACCCAAAGACGTACGAGTCCATCACGGCGCTCACTTTGGCGACCTCGCTCATCGAGAAGCCGGCCGCGCGCAACACGCCGATCATCGTGTCGTGGTGTCGCATCGTGGCGGCACCCATCGAGGTGCGCGAATCCATCAGGCCGACCGCCCAGCGGTGTTGCATCAGGACGCGACGGGCAGATATCGCGCGCCACCGAAGCGCTGCGCTCCACGAAAGCCCTGCTGCCGGGAGTCCGATTTCGTCGAACACGATGTCGATCATCCCATCCAGGATCCGCTCCTTGTTCGCCACATGATGGTAGAGCGACATCGCCTCGATGCCGAGCTCTCCGGCGAGCGATCGCATCGTGAGCGCGTCGATGCCTTCTGCATCGGCCAGCGCCATCGCACGCTGCAGTACCAGGGCACGGGTGAGTGGCTGGCGAGTGTTTCTGGTCCGCTTCGGTTGCTTCGCCTGCTTCGTCGCCACCCTCCCCTCCTTGTGAAGAAGTCTGCCGAGCCCACGAGGCTGATCGCAGGCCAAAGCGGAACACCGGTCGTGACAGGCCAATCATCCGTACTTTGTAAGGTCGGCGCGGGACCTTTTTCGCGAAAGGGCAGGCGGGTTCAGAGTTTCACTCGGCGTCGGCGGAGGACGCGGTGCGACCCGAGGCGCGATCCCGCCGTGCGTGCGGAACACCGTGTACATCAATCCCGCCGGTTTCCCGAGGGCGTGGCCAATCGCCAGGAACGAATCGCCCGCCTCGACCCGCTCCCACACCCGCTCCCAGACCTGCTCCCACACCTGCTCCCAGACCTGCTCCCAGACCTGCTCGATCATCCCGGCCGAGATCCCCGGGCGTCTGCGCGCCGCCATCGTCTGACTCTGCCAACTACCGGCGCGTCTGACACAATCACGTTCGGGCGCCTGGTGTGCGAACCGTCAACACAGGTCCCCGCATCAATTCTGACCGATGGCCTTCACCTCATCAAGCCAGTTGAAGACGACGCGCAGCTGGCGCGCCATCGTCGGATCGGCCTTCACCATGATGAAGCTGCGATCCGGGCTCGGCGACCAGTTGCGCGTCAGACTGAAGTCGTACGGTCCACTGAACAGCACCTGCGGTGCTCGTACCACCGCAAATGCCGGCCGTGTGCGGACTGACACCACCATCAGCGCATGCCCGCCCGGTAGACGAGTTCACTGCCGTCGACCGAGCAGTGCGCCGCCACGCCGGCGCGCGCCGACACCAGTACGGCCGCTCCACTGTCGGTGTATGGCCGCACGCAGATTTCGTTTGCACCAGAGATGTTGGAGGTTTGTGCGAGCCACTTTCCGTCATCAGGTGAAAGCGAGGGCTCCCGGTCGTCGGTCGGCGACTCAACGATGACGCTGAGCGTGCTGTCCTCAAGACGGACGCGTCCGACATCGCGGCCCACCACTTCCGGCCGGGCGGCAACCAGGTCGCCAATCATTGCATTGTCTCGCGTCCAGACACGTGCGCTGAAATCATCGCCGCTGCTTGCCGCTGCTTGCCGCTGCGGCGCTGAGCACGGCGTGGCCCTCGGCTCCGGGTTGTGGGAGCATCCAGGTCGTCGCCGCGACGCACGCCGGAAACCGCGCGAACGCACGCCGGACCTGGTGTTCGCGCAGACCGATCCCTATCTCGCTCCCCTCCGCACCGATCCGAGATTCGGGCCGTGGGCCGACTCGATCGACGTGCCACGGCCGCGTGAGAAGTAACAGCGTCGATGCGGCGCGGCCGGTGACGGCCCCATGATGCGTACGTCGGTTCACAGTTGCGGCATGGCGACGGGCGACGCGAGATCGCGTTGGCCAGACGGTCGAAAGCCGCGTTGATGTGTTCGGCGTCAGACAGTGATCACACTCCGGAGGGACGCGACCAACGTGAGGTCAGTGACCGCTCCCGGAGCCCGCTCCCGGAGCCCGCTCCCGGAGCCCGCGCCCGCGCAACGGCGCCGATTCCGGTGCGCCGCAGCCAGGCTCTGTGCCGTAGTTGCGTTGGGTTGCGTCGAGTCGCGGATTGGTTCAGTCGCGCTACTCATTGCAGTATGCCTGGCACTCGAAAGTCACGGGACTGAAAGGGCTACTGACGCAAGGAATCCCGCAGCGCGACTGCTTCGCGCGATCTGGGATGCGCATCGCCGTATCCGAATCGGAGCGGCGCGAGCGCGCTGTCCAGTCGCACGCGCGCTGAAGCCGTGTCGCCCAGCCCCAAGGCGGACCGGCTCCGGCCGAGCATCGCCTCGCCGAAGTTCAGATTGTGCAGTCGGTCCTCCGTCGTCGTGCCGTAGCTCGACGCCACGATCACCAGCGACGTATCCGCCAGCGACCATCGGTGCGCTGCGAGCGAAACAGTCGCGTGCTCCATCACGACGGTG
Source organism: uncultured Gemmatimonadaceae bacterium (assembly GCA_964392395.1). Classification (GTDB taxonomy): domain Bacteria; phylum Gemmatimonadota; class Gemmatimonadetes; order Gemmatimonadales; family Gemmatimonadaceae; genus JACMLX01. The sequence goes on along the minus strand of CAYMQV010000003.1, from coordinate 51,898 downwards.
GTCGCATTGAGCATCCGGACCTTCCCGGGAAATCCTTTCGCACGGACCAGCGAGTCGAGTGCGCCGAACGCGGACTCCGGCCGACCCTCGGCGACCGCGAGTTGGGCATCCGCCACGATGACGCGCGATTGCATGTTCGCCATCGTGATCAACGGAACGATGGCTCGCATCTCTGCAATACGGCGGCGTGCCAATTCGGTACGGCCCTGCTGTGCAAGATTCTTCACGATGAAGTTGCGCGCATCGAGTCGGGCGATATTGTCCCCGATCGAGTCGGCCGCGCGCATGTATCGCTCCAGATAGACGTTCGCGGAGTCGTATTGCGCGCCTCTCGAGAGCGCGAGCCCGCGCGCGCGGAACGTATACCGCGGGGTCGCACCAACCGCACGCGAGGCGCCAGCGAGCTCCACGGCGCGACGCGTTGCGGCGAGTTCGGCAAGATTGCTGCCAAGAGTGACCTGCAATTCCGACTCTGCCTCGTACGAGACGCGGAGCGCCGTACTCTGGACTCGCCCCTGCCGCACGAGTGTGGTGGTGATTTCGTTGCGCGTTGCAAGTGCCGCAGCATCGCGCCCTGCGAACGATTGCGCCACGGTCAGTGCTTCGAGAGCGGTCAGGTAGAGCTGTGTGTCTTGCATGCCATCAGCTCGGAGCACCTCGGCCGCCGCGTGTGCCAACGTATCGGCCTGGGCGCTCTTGTGATCGATGGCGAGCGTGAATAGCGAACGCGCGATGAGACATTGGGCTGTCGCGCGAGCCGATGGCACACGCATCCGGGCAAGCTGCTCGTCACCGTCACGGAGTCGACGCACCGCGACGACGGAGTCCAGACTGTTCACCGCACTTCCGGCAATCCGGCAGGCGACCAGCGCGCGCAGCTCGGGATCATCGATACGCCGTGCGATGGAGTCCGCACTCATGATCAGTGCTACGGCGGCATCGCCAGCGTTCGCGCGCGTATACTGATCTGCCAGTTCCGCCATCAGACGACCGCGCAAACGTGGATCCGTCTGCATTTGCGTCAGGACGACATCGCGTGCGCGGTCCAGCAATCCAAGCAGGGAGACGGGCGCCGCGTCAGGCCCGTAGTCGGTCAGGAGTGCGCCCATGAACTCATTGGTGGCTTGCGCGTACCGCGTCTCGAACACCGCCGCATCGCGTTGGCGACGCGCCTCGAACAGCTGCATCGTCGTGATCAGCGTTGCGCTACCGAGGGCAACGATGACGGCCGCGGCTGCCACTACGGCCGCACGATTGCGCCGGACAAACTTCCGCACGCGGTAGATGCGCGATTCTGCCTGCGCCGAGACCGGGCGATCCGTCAGGTATGCGCGCAGATCGTCGGCCAACGCCTGCACCGACTGATAGCGATCGCGCGCGTCTTTCTGCAGCGCTTTCGCCAGAATGTTGTCAAGATCGCCGGCATACTGTGCCTTGAGCCACGCCAGCGACCCACTGCGTTCGGCGGCAATCCGCACGGCATCCTCCGGCGCGTCCGCCGTCATCACGCTGATCCGCCGCGAGAGGCGCAGCGGTTCGCGCGTCAATGTGGCATTCCGTCGCTCGGCATCAGTGGTGCAACCGTCGCTGGTCGGATGCCGCCCACCGAGCATCACGTACAGTACGATACCGAGCGCGTAGACGTCGGTCGCCATCGACACCGGCTCGCCACGCAGCTGCTCGGGTGCGGCGAACTCCGGCGTGAATGCCTGGCCGAAATCGAGCGTGAGCGTTGACTCGGCCGCGAGCTCTCGCCCACCGCCCATGAGCTTCGCAATGCCAAAGTCGAGCAGCTTGACGGTACCATCATCGCCGACGAGAATATTCGAAGGCTTGAGATCACGGTGCAGCACGAGCTGCGCATGGGCACTGGCCACCGCGGCGAGTACGTCAAGAAAGAGCGTGATGCGCTCCCTCGGCGGCATCTGTCTGGCGTTGACGAACCGATCAATCCGCTCGCCCTTGATATACTCGAGTACGAGGAACGGCTGACCCGTTCGCGTCACGCCAGCGTCGAGCATCCGCGCGATGTTCGGATGTGACAGACGTGCGAGCAGCTGTCCTTCCTGCGCGAAGCGTATCTCGCCCGAGCGGCCCACCAGCGACAGATGCAGGAGCTTGATCGCGACATCGCCATCGAAGCGGCCATCGCTGCGACGCCCCCGCCACACGGAGCCCATGCCGCCATCGCCGATCGCCTCGACAAGGGTGTACGGGCCAACCACCTGACCGACGAGCCCCGGCACGATCGGATCAGCGGCAGCAAGTAACGAGACATCGAGGAAATCGCCGCCGCGACTCGCATCGCCGCGCAAGAGCGCCTCGATATCACTCGCCATCTCCGGCGCGCGCACATGAAGCGTCGCCAACCACTGTACGCGCTCCTCGCCCTCCAGCTCCAGCGCTTCATCCAACAGCGGTTCGATTGCCTTCCAGCGCTCCTTTCCCATCGCAGACATGTCCGACCCCGGCAGAGTGACGTGGACGCCCCCACGGGCTACATCGGATTTTTCGGCAGTGAAGCGACATCGTGTTCAGCTAGTGTAGCTGTCGCCGAAGTGTCGAGCGAAATTCGTCGAAGATCATGACGGTAAGTCGCCACCAGCGAGCGCGCGCAATCCCGGAGCCGGACCTCAGAACGCGATGCCGATGTTGACGCGCGCCGTGGGCAGGACCGAGACGCTCAGCGGATCAAAGACAGCCTCGCGGCCGAGAAACCGCTTCACGCCGAGTCCGAGCACCGTGACGAAGCGCCGCTTCGGGCCGAGCAGCCACTGGTAGCTGAGCTCCGTGCCGACCGTGCCGCGGGTCGCGCGCGTCGTCGGCAGGCTGGTGCCAGGCCCGATGAAGCAGCCGTTGCTGCAGTCCGCGCCGCTGGCCGTGGCGACTCCGGCCGTACCGGCGATGGAGAACCCTTCCGGGGCCTTCTCCGAGGGATAGTACCGCGCCTTCACCTCGAGCGTGCTGTAGTTGTTGTAGTCATCGATCCCGGTGTTGCTGAAGCCCGCGCCGACGCTGGCCGTGGGAGAGACGACGGTTTCCACGTCGCCCGCGAAGTAGAGGGCGAACACGGCGAATGGATTGATCGACACGACCGTCTTACGCAGCTTGGGCGTCGCCGAACGCGTCGTGGTGTCGGTGACCTGCGCCTGCAGCGCGGACGCGACGCAGAAGGCAAGTGCGGGAAGCAGAAGTCGCGAAGGCATCCGGGAGTTCGGTTGGGGAATGACGTTGACCTGCTACCAAAGTGCCGACCGTTCGTTCGTCCAGACAGCCAAGGCGCCAGGCCAGGAGGCTCGACCTACCGGAGGCATACCCGAGCACCCGCGGCGTCGCATCTGACGCCGCCATCGAATTCCATGAAATCCCGTAACGCCTCGTCCCGGGGCACTGCCGGGACTACCAACCGGACGGCCCGCGAGGCACGCCAGCGTGGCCGACGTCACACCGTCCGCCCGCCAGTGTGCACCGTCGGCGATCGCGACGTGTGCTCGACCGGTTCCAATTGAACTTCCCGACCAGAACTGAACCGCCTCCGCCGGCCCGCCCGTCTTGGCGCCTTGGGAGACCCCGCCGCATACTTCCACGACCCCGAGTCAGGGTCCTCTGACGACGACGCAACTATCGCGACCAGTGCGGGCACCCCCTGCAGCGTACTCGTATCCGCGATCCTGATGGAGGCTGCGTGAGAACCGCGATCGCCCTGTCCACCCTGCTGGGATTCTGCATTGCACCGACGGCGACGGCCCAAACCGACGTCGCCAGAGTCGATGCTGCCGTCCATGCGTTCATGGCGAAGGAAGGCATCCCGGCGGCGCACGTCACGATCCTCCGTGGCGACACGGTGATGCTGCAGCGTGGGTACGGCTCGGCAGGAGCGAACGGGCGAGTGCCCGATGCGTCGACGATCTTTCCGCTCGGTTCGATCTCGAAGCAGTTCACCGCCGCCACGATCCTGGCGCTCGCCAACGCGGGCAAGGTTCGGCTCGATGCGCGCGTAAGCGAGTACCTGCCCGAGTGGTTTGCCAACGAGCCCGCCCTCCGCGTCTCGCACCTGCTCTCACAGACCTCGGGGCTGCAGGATTTTCTCTGGCTGGAAGGATATCGGCCGCTCGGCCGCGATCCGGGAACGCCGATCGCGGCCTACGTCGCGCTGGCGGCGGCCGCGCCGCGGCGTTTCCCACCCGGAACGCGCTGGTCCTACAGCAACACCAATTACAAGGCGCTGGCGCTCATCGCCGAGCGGGTCACAGGCCAGCGATTCGACCGCCTGCTCGCCGACCTGGTGTTGAGTCCCGCCGGAATCGAGGGCATCGTGCCGTGTCACAGCTTGCGACCTGACCAGTTCGTACCGGGTGTGTCGGCCAAAGGACAGCCGACGCCACTCGACGCCAGTGCCGCCGCGTACGTCGGCGACGGAGGACTGTGCGCCAGTGCCGTGCCGCTCGCGCGCTGGATCCGACTTGTCCTCGCCGCCCGCGAGGGCAGCGCCTCCCGCCTCGCGCGGCCGAGTCAGCTCCCGGACGGGACGCAGGTGCCATACGGATTCGGCCTCTCGACACGTGAGTTCGGCAAGCACAGGATGGTATGGCACGGCGGCAATGTCGACAGCCACAGTACGATGATTGCCTTCGTGCCAGACGAGGACCTCGGCGTCGTCATCCTGACCAACAAGGGCTTGGTCTGGCTGACCGAGTTGTTGCCGGCGCTGATCGGAGATGCGCCCGCCGCGCGCGCGGCGGCAACGGCTCCGCCCCTGTCGGGTCACTTCGAAGACGGGCTGTTCCGCTTTGACGTGACGCCCGAAGGCGAGGCGCTACGGGTGAACATCGACCTGATCGACACACTGCGGTTCCTCCCTGCCGGGCCGCGAGAGTACGTGGCCGAGGAGTATCCGGCCACGTTCCGCATTCGACTGCCGGCGGACGGATCGCGCGACCGATTCGAGTTCGATTGGGGTGAGCTCCGCTCGTATGCTCGACGCGTGAAGCAGTAGGAGCTATGTGGGGAAGCTCATGCGCCACCAGTCTCGCGCCACGGGACCGGGAGCGTCCGGCGCGTTTGCCCGGCCCGTGCCGGGTGAAATGGTGGCAAGAAGCGCCAATGGACACCTCACGGGAGCAACCCGCGTGACGGTGGCACCCGCAGCCAGCGCAGGTCGCGCACACCGCGGCCCGTCACGCTGATTGCGATCACCCGTCCACGCGCGTCGCGCACAAAACGCAGCGGCTGCCGATCCACGTGAAACGCGTCCGCAAAGAGTGGTTCGAGCGTCTGGCGCGAGTGGCGCGTGCCCGACACCGTGGTGAGGAAGAGCGAATCACCGCGCGCCACGACCGTCCACACCGATGGCAGTTCCGGCGTCGCATATCGGCCCGCGTACTCCACCAGCTTCGCGGAGTTGAGCGTGCCGATCTCGCCGACCTTCGTGAACCGGTCGTGCGGGCCCGAAGCGTTGTCCACCACGATCTGCCCCGACGCCGGTTCGAAGCGCAACCGAGGAGACGTTTCGTTGTCGGGCGTGCCGATCAGGCGACCGTCAGGCAGCTGCATCCACCGGCGTTCAGGCCCACCAAAGGCCGACGTGCTCACCAGCACGGAGTCGCGCACGATGAACCGCGTGAGCCCGCCCACGGCGGCGTCGAACCAGAGTCCATGGAACGGCCGGATGGTCGTCACCGATGGCGCGCGCAAGCTGTCCCTCAGGCGCTCGGCCGTGGTCATGCCCATCGCAGGTCCGAGCACGGCGCTCGCAACACCCTCAGCGAGTGTCATGGTATTCGCATTCGCAGCGTTGCAGGTGAGGTACACCGACGTGCGCTGCTCTGGGAAGCGCATCGACATGGCGCGATAGCCAGCCCACGCACCGCCATGATGCACTCGGCGAAGCCCGCGATACCGATCCACCATGAGACCGTACGCGTACGTGAACGGCGTACCGTCATTCAGGTGTCCAGGCTGTTGCAGCGAATCGACGAGCGCGCCGCCGCCGACGGTTGGGTTATCGAAGTTCTCGTCCCATCGGGCCAGATCCTCGACGCTGGTCTGCACCGCCCCGTCGCCCGTCTGCTCCCAGTTGGCAACGGCGACGCGCCAGCCGCCGTCCGACGGCGCGTACGACGGCACCTTGTTCCTGAAGATGCGGTTGTGATCGTCGAAGAGGTCACTGTGCGTCATGCCGAGCGGCGTGAAGATGCGCGTGCTCACGAATTGGCGCATCGACATCCCGCTCACGCGCTCGACGATCTGACTGGCGAGGAAGAAGCCCGTGTTGCTGTACGTCCACCAGCTGCCGGGAGCGAAGTTGCCCGCCTTCTGCGTTCCGAGGATCGCCATCGCGTCAGTCGCCGTCGTAGCTTCCTCCTCCGACGCGCCGCCCAGCACGAGCAGGTCGTTGTAGTCCCGCCAGCCGCTCGTGTGCTGCAGAATGTGGCGGATGGTGACGGGCGCACCGAGGCGCGGCAGTTCGGGGAGGTGCTTCTGCAGTTCGTCGTCGAGCCCGAGCTTGCCGTCCTGCGCGAGCAGCCAGATCGCCGCGGCAGTGAACTGCTTGGAGGTCGAGCCGATATCCATCACCGTCTGCGGCGAGATGGCGACGCCGAGCTCCAGGCTGCCCATGCCGTAGCCGCGGGCGTAGGCGGTGCGTCCGTCCCTGCGCACGAGCATCGCGCAGCCGGGCGAGTCGGTGCGATCGTATCGCCGGAAGACCGAATCGACGCGCACGCGCGTGGGCGCGTCGAGTTCCTGCGCGAGCAGGGGGCGGGGCGGGGCTGCGGCCACGAGGGCCGAGCAGGCGATGCTGAACAGCGTGGATGAACGGGCCAGGTTGCTCATGCTCTGTGTGCTGTGCAAATGGGTGCAACGAACGACGGAGGCTCGGAGCAAGGATAGCCTCCGAGCCGCTGCGGGTCACGCTCACCTGAGCATGGACTCTGACCCCATGATGGAAGACGCGTGCGTGGCGTCGGCGCGTGCAGCCCGCTTGTTGCCGCAGACGTCGGGCTTGATTGATCAGCAGCGCTGGCTGCATCATCGGAAGCGCTCGTGAGCGGAGGCGCGGATGGCACTGCTTGACATCTTCGCCGAGTTGAGGCTGCGGTCGCGGACGGCATTGTCGCACGCTATGCCGTTGGTGGGGCGGTCGGCGCAACGTTTTACATTGAGCCAGCCGCCACCCAGGACGTGGACGTCTTCGTAGTCTTCGATCAGTCCGCGTCGCTCCTGGTATCGCTGGCCCCGATTTATGACGACTTCACAACGCGTGGAGCCGTGGTACAGAATGAGCATCTGGTCATCGCGGAGTGGCCCGTACCGTTCCTCCCAGCCACCACACCGCTCGTCGACGATGCGCTGGTACATGCGGTGCGCATGAGCGTCGACGGACAAGCGGTCGCCGTCGTGTCGCAGGAACACCTGGCCGCGATCGCACTCGAGACAGGGCGTCTGAAGGACAAGATCCGGTTATCGCAGTTCCGGGCGTCGGGGACACTCGAGCGATTGCGCTTCGACGCCCTGACCGAGCGCTTCGGATTGACGGCGACGTGGGCTCGCTTCGTGGCGCTGATGGAGGATCAACCGTGAAGTTTTCCATGGACGAGGTGCTCCGCATAAAACGGGCGTCGCGCATTGCGATGACGGCGGCACCGATCGCCGGGAAACTGCGAATTCTGGAGCGCTTGCGTGAACGCGATCGCGCGATCCGGCGCGCCGTTGTTGCGCCTCAGCAGCGTTCGACGCGTGCCGTATCTTCGTGACCGACCTCCGCACCCAACTCCAAGCCACCCTCGGCGACGGCTATACCCTCGAGCGCGAATTCGGCGGCGGCGGCAAGCGCACCGCCGCTTGAAGTTTCAATGCCGACCGCGTGTATCGTGTGTCGACACGCGGCAGTCAGCCACCAGCACCGTCAATGCGTTCGGTGATCGATTTGCTGGAAGGCCATGAACTGGGCCACGGCAGCGAGCGCCTCCGGATCGGTGGTGGTGATCCGCAACGCCCCGCCGCGGGGGAGAGGTGTGAATGCGTACGTGATCAGGCGCCGCCTGGCTGCCAGGACCGGTGCGCCTGGCACCGTCTGCATATGCACGAATGCGGGGGTGCTGAAGTCCCCGCTGCCAAACGCCTTCGCAATGTCCTGCAGGTGCGCGCGGATGGTGGCGATACCGGCAGGATCGTCCACGTTGCGCTGGAGCTCGATGCGACCGCCGTCGGGTAGGACGTCGAACTGGTGGGTGGAAGTGTACTGATCCACGCCCATGGCCACCTGCCCGCGCGCCTGCACGGCAGCGAAGGCACTGTCGGTGTTGGCATGCGTCATGCCGCCGTTCTGCATCATCGCCTCGTGCATCGCCGCCATGCCGCGATTCACCAGATCCGTCACTTCGGCCGCGTGCCGCTGCACCAGCGCCACCGTGGCCGAGTCGGCGGAGGTCTCGGTGACGATCACACCGGTTTTCGTCTGCTCGACGCGGCGGGTGATGTTGGTGCCATTGCGCAGCACGCCGCGCAACGCCGGCGTCTCCATCGGCATCTTCGGATCGTGCGCCGTCCGAATGAGTTCACTGGTGCTCGTGACGTGTTCGCGCAGCACCTGCCGCAGAGCCGGATCATCGGATTCGGTGACGGTTCGGACACCGTTGGGCAGGTTGGTCACCGTGCGACGGAGCTTGTCGTGGTTCACCATCATCTCGTGCACGAGGCGCATCATGGCCATCGTCGACGAATCGCGGCCGCCAGCCATCATGCCCCGCATGCGCATGCCGCCTGGCGGCTGGGCCTGCGCTGGCACCGTGGTGCCGACGAGGGCGAAAGTGGCGAGGAGGGATGCTGCGCGAGCGTACGTCATCGGGTCTCCGACTCAGATTGGCCGTGCAACGGCGGCCTGACACCTGCCGCACGGCAGGGCGCAGGCACCAGCACACTTTGATGTCAATTACGGCACTGAGCCCGCAATGGAACCACAGTCACATTGTCCGACATGGCATCCGCAGCGCCAACAGCCGCAGACGCCCGCCTACAAAATGTCCTGCCGCTCGTCGCCCGGCTGTCGGCGGACACCCGACAGCGCACCGCACAAGACCGGTTGCGGTCGTCCTTCTCGATGACAGGCGGACCCGGCGTCGCCAACCCTGCAAAGAGCTGGGTCGGGATGCCGTACACAGCGGAATATGTGGCGGATGAAGCAGCGATGCTGGTTGCCGCGCGGGCAATGGCGGCGGTGACGCTGGCGCGGCTCGGTGGGCGGTAGCGTGGCGACCGATCGATGCTTCGAAGAACTTCGATTTCTTCATCGGTCCGACGCGCTCCAGGCGGGGAGCAGGTTGACGACAGTTCGGCTCAGATCTCTACCTGCAATCTGGCCGACAGTGCGAAGCGTGGATCATATCCACGCCACCACGCTTTGACGAGGCCTCGGGTTGCGTCGAGCGAGAGTGACTGATGCTCATTCGGATGAGTATCGTCATGGAGTGGTCTCGTACCGTGGTGAATTCGACTGGTGTGGTCGCGTCCATCACCTCACGTCGGTCGCACGACTCCGCCGTCGCCTACTTCTCCGGCTTGCACCCTGCGAGCCACATCACCGACGGTACCGGCGACTCGCGATAGTTTTCGTACGTGCCCGTCAGGCGCACATTTGCCCGCTTCTTCAGCGTCAGTGCATAGACCGACTGACCCGGCGCCAGCACGCAGATGATGTCGGTCTTGAACTGCGATTCGCCGGGGAGCCTGATCGCCTTCTGTTCCCATGCCATGATGTCGAACTGCACGCGATACGTGTCACCATCCCGGTCCACGCTCGCTACCGTGCCGCTCAGCGTGAAGGAACGACCCGGGTAGCGCAACGGAATTTCGTTGACGTTTCTGTCGCGCTCCTTCGAGACGCGGTCAGCCAGCATCTGGGCCGTCAGCACGGTTGGCGGTGCAGCGGCGGCCGAGGCGCTCCTGCCCTGACTGGCCGCCGCCAGTCCGGCACGACCGCCCTTCAGTTCAGCGAGAATCCCACACATTTCGGTGCGTACGTCCTCCTGTTTCGCGCGCACGCCGCCCTTCAGGTTCGCGCGAAGCTGCACCGTGGTGACCTGCGCCTCGGTGGTCGCCTGTGCGACGAGCGGGAAGGAGCGTTGATTCGCGTTCTGGGGACTCTCCAGCAGCAGATTGCCCGCCACCGGCTCGGTCGCCAGCACGTCGTAGCCGCGCGTGAGCACGATACCGCGCAGCTGATTGATCGCATCCGGCGTCGACAACTCGGCCACACTCTGCGTTGCCGTGAACTTGAGGCCGGTGATCGGGTTTCCATTCTTCGCAAACGTCGCTTCGCAGGTCTGCGCAACGAGCGGTGCGGCGGGCAGCAGCATGACGAGCAGGGTCGTGCGCAGAAGCATACCAACTCCAATCAGGGTGTCCCACGATTCGGCAACCGCATCTGCGGTGCCGGGGCAACGGAGGTCCCGGTGTGCGGTCGGCGTCACGGCCACTGGGGGTCGCTTCCGACTGCTCCGGAGCCTGCCGGCCGAGGTTAACCTCGCGCCACCTGATCGCGCGCCGGTGATGCAGTGAATGGCAGGACTGCTGTGACGAATGGTGGAAACGCGCGGTTGGCTTGCATCCGCCGCGCGCTGATGGCCACGCATCGCGCGCCACGAGTCACTTCACCGCCACTCGCCGATAGCGATACTCGTGACGCCACACGTACTCCTGGCCCGGCAGCCGGAACTCCTTCACGCGATTGAAGATCGTGTCGCCCAGCGTCACCGTGAAGCGGAAATCGACGGTCTTGTTGTCGTCCATTCCCTTGCCCAGAAGCACTAGTTGCTGACCCGTTGCCGTTCGGCGGCGCGACGTAATGCGGAAGGTGGATTCTGGCGTGCCCGTTTCACCCGATTCGGCGCCGTCGCCTTCCATCCACCGGTTCCCAACGATGTGCAGCACGTCGGTGGTGTAGATCGTGTTTCCGGGACCATCGTCATAGACCGTGCGCTGGCGAAAGGCACCAGTGGTGCCGATGGGTGACATGTGCGACCACGAGGGAATGGTACGATGACTGCTGTCGGAGTAGTCGCGGTACTCCAACTCGCCCTGCATCAGGCCGACCGTCGGTGCGAGTGGCGACCGCACAGGCGTCCACGGTGTGGTACGGGCAGTCACGAGTGCGCGATCGATGCGGGCACGAAAGTCACCGATCGTCTGCGTACCATCGACATCCGGGAATGCACCCATGCCGAAGAGCGGGTTGCTGACGTTCACGTCGCTGCGCTCGAGCGGGATTCGCACGCGCATCCCGCTGTTCGGTAGCTTCAGAGACAGAATCTGGCCCGCGGTTGGCCCTGCGGCACTACCGCCGGTTTCCTCGCCGACCAGGCGCAGCTTGCCCGTGCGTACGCCCATCTCCTGCAGCACCGCCAGCAGCATGGTCGCGCCCGATCCGTTGTGACGACCCACCAGGACCGAGACGCGACCGGTGAATGCATCACGCGAGGGTTGGATCACCCCGACTGCGCTGCGCTCTGCAAACCATCCGTCAGCACGCCTGGTGAACAGTGATTCTGCCGGTGCGAAGATCGCGGTGCGATTGCCCCAGGTGTCAAGGGCGGTACTGAGCGTGGAGTCGATCAGGATCGTGCGACGACGCACGGCCTTGGTGGGCTGCAGCGGGCGGTCGATGAGATACTTCACCAGCCCATTCGATGCATCATCGGAGCCGCCGCCGTTGTCGCGTAGATCGAGGATCAGGTGCTTCACGCCGCGGCGCCGGAGCTGAGCGAAGGTCGAGGCGTAGAGCGAGTCGGCGCTGATCGGCCTGCGATAGTTGGCGAAACTTCGGATGGTGAACCGTGCTGTCGTATCGTTCACGATCGCCAGCGTCGTTCCGGTCCGGAAGTCGATGTTCTTCCCATCGCCGCTGAGCGCGCTCCACGCAGCAAACGAAATGGGGGCCAACGTCGTCGTGCGCGTTGCGCCGGCAGCATCCGTGAGTTCGAATGTCCAGTCACTCGCAAACCCGAATTCCACCGGCCAGTAGTGGTCGAGATCCGAGCCCATCAGATCATCGTGGCGCTCCAGCAAGGCGGCGCGTGCAAAGTCGGTGAACCCGTCGATCGCGGCGAAGCGGGACAGCCTCTCGACGATGTCCTTGGTCGCCTTGCCGTTGATGCTCACGATTTCGGTACCGTGTGCGATGGCGTTGCCGGCGCTGGTGTCGACAAACATCCGCTTGTCGAACACCCGCACCCGGACCGGCAGGTGTGTCGCCGTCTTCGTCCGAAAGGACTCCAGCGCGGCCGGGTACTCGGCCTTGGTGTGATTGCAGCGGATCCGGGCCAGCAGCAGGGCGACCTCACGGTACAGTTCGAGGTCGGTCATCGGGGTGGCGGCTCGGCGACCGAGCCGGGCGAAGGCGGTGTCCATGACGCGGCGCGGCACATAGCGGTCGTAGCCAGCGTGCACCTGTTCCAGCGCCTGCCGCATCAGCTCGACATCGGCAGACACCTGTGTCGGGGTGAGCTGCCTCGCCGCGTAGACGATGGGCGTGGGCTGGGCTGGTGCGGCGGTGACCGTGACCGAAACGGCCAGCGCGGCGATTGCGGTGATTTTCAGCATGAGGATCGAGCGGGACGACAACACGGTAGTGCTCCTGTGAGAGTGACAAGGGCAGAGTCGTGTTTTCCAGCGCCCGGTGCGTCGCAGATCCGGCGAACCGCACGCAACTACTGAAGTTGAGACGTCCCGAGGCCTTTTTGGCGGCGAAAGTCGGTCGGGGTGGTGCCTGTGAGGCGCTTGAAGACGCGGTTGAACGACGCTTTCGAGTTGAAGCCAGCGTCCAGGGCGACCGCCAGAACATCGCGGCTGAACTCGGGCCGAGCCAATTCGGCCTGCACCGCCTCGACGCGGAGTCGATTGACGAACTCGTTGAAGTTCTGGCCGAGCCCTTCGTTGAGGGCCCGAGAGAGATAGGTGCCGTTGGTGTTCAGGTGTCTGGCGAGTAGCGGGGCGGTCAGGTCAGGGTTTCGCCACCAGCCTGACGCCCTGACCAGTTCGCTCCAACGAGTACCCATTTCGACCCAGTCCGGCTGACGAGCGGCCTCTGCTTTTGAGTCGACTTCGACATCAGCAACGCTGTCCACTCCGATGAACCACACCGGGGCGCCGGGCACGGCCTGAACGTTCATGAGGCCTTCAGGAAGAAGTTCAGCCGCGTTCGCCTCGTCAGCGACCTCGACCTTAAGCGTCTGCTCCGCCGGCCGTTCGCCCGCCTCGAACCAGCCCCACGCCGGCGGCTTGGGATACGCCAGATTCGCGCTCCTCAGTCCGCCAGCGCCGAGTCCATAGATCAGCAGCGAGAACCAGAGGTAGAGCGGAAAGCGGTCGAAGTAGTTCAACTGCCTGACGAGCGTCTCGAACAGCACCGTGCCGGTCCACAACACCAGCGTCGCGCCGAGCGCCAGCAGAAACAGTCGCAACCACGTCAGCCTGAACTCTTCGCGATTCGACAGATCCGAGTCGAGCCAGCGTTGATAGCGTGTGTACTCGCGCCACGCCAAGGCGATGTACACGCACATCGCCAGCAGCGACAACGCCGTTTCGACCGGCACGATCCGCGGGTCGTGAATGGTCTCGTTCCAGTGATTCTTAGAGGACAGCGGCTGCACGAACATCACGCAGTAGTAGGCACCTTGCATCGCACCGGGAACGAGGTGCCAGTGCCATCGCGCCGGCAGCGCGCCGGTGCAGATCACGCGCGCGTACAGCCAGATCACCGCACCGTAGGCCAGCGACCACTCGTACGGCATGTACGACAACCATGGGTACACGTCGTAGAAGCCTGCAAAACCGATGATGTACGGGACGACGCGCATCGCGACCAGCAACAGCAACAGCGCCAGCAGCCGGTTGGCCACACGATTGTCCTTCGTGCGCAGCAGCAGCGCCGCCAGTACCAGCCCGTGGACCGTGCCAACCAGCAGGAGGATGCTGCGCGTGCCGAATGAGATCACGGTGAATCGATCGGAGGTCCAATGGGTTTCACACGGAAACCCCTCGCAACTGCCCGAGGTGCTCAGGCACGCTCGAGTCAATGTGTCACATGCGCAGCGCCCAAAGGATTCAGCCGAGCAGGTGCGGCATCAACGCCTGGGGCGCGGCAGTGGCGAGAACGGATGCTGTTGCGGAATCTCGTCCGTCAGGAGTGCCATCGCGCGTTGCAGCGCCGCTCCACCACCGGCGGCGCCATCGACGTGCCCCAATCGTGTGACGACCAGATCGTGTGTTGGCAAGACGACAGTGTTGTGGCCACCAATCTCCGGCGTGCAGAACGCATCAACCGGCAAGGGGAGTGCGCTTTCGCGATTGAGCTACCACATGCCGCCGTGTTCCTCGCCGTGCCGGTCGTGGCGTTGCTCGCCGACAGACTTTTGCGCCTTGTGCAGATCCAGGTCGATACGCTCCGTTATAGCTGGCGTCCCGGTATGCGACCAGTCGCCGGATGGTGAGCGCGTGCATCGTGGTCGCACGATGCGTGTCTGCACGAAAGCGCGGAGGCCATCCACCGCTTCAATGCAGCCATCCGGCTGACGCACCGGCCGTCTGAGAGCAATCCGGCGCTGGCAAGATGGGGACGGGCCGCCGCCGAACGTCTTGCGGCACCCCGGATTGTCGTCACCTTTTCTGAAAGCCAGCGTTGTCACGACGCATGTCCGTCAACCGACACCAACGGAGACTGTTCAATGACTCGACGTCACTCGGCACTCACCCTCTCGACAGCCCTTCTGGCGGCCTGCGGAGGCGGAACGGTTGAAAAATCAGGCGCGGACGCCCCGCCGTCGGCGACCGTCGCCGCCAGTGGCAACACGGACGCACTCGCACGCAGCACGGGTGCGACCGCCGATGCGTGCAAAATGATCTCGCCTGCCGATCTTGCCGAGGTCTTCGCGCCGCGCACGTTCGTCGTCGATACCAGCGGACCGGTGCCGCACAATCGGCCCGGCACCGCAAAGACCAACGCCGTGACATCGTGTACCTATACGTCGGGTACCACGATGCGTGACATGATGACCATCAACCTGACGGTGGTCACCGCGCCGAATGACGCGGCGCACGCAACCGTCGAGCAGATGAAGAAGGGGGTCGCGGCTCTCGGGCTGAACGCAACGCCCGTCGACATTGCCGGCCTTGGTGATGCCGCCTACTGGGTGAACCTCGGCAGCGCGCAGCGGTCGTCCATCGCCGTCAACGTGAAGCATGCACCGAGGCAGTGGCTCACGATTGGCGAATCCTCGGCGGGCGACCGCGTCGAGGAGAGCGTTGGTCGGCTCACGAAGATTGCGAGAAAGGCACTCGAACAACTGTGACCACCCGTACACGTGCCCGTACCCGTACCGTACCCGTGCCCGTGTACGGTACGGGTGGTGACGTGCCCGATCGCGCCTGCACCCCGCCCGGTCGTGGAACAACGCGTTCCAATGTCACGCGACGGGGCGACGATCGATATCCGTCACCCCCCGCGTGCCGGCCCTCACGGCCTCGGCGGTGCGTTCACCTGCACCGTTCCGCCCGACGTGCTGCGATACGCGATCGGCTCCCAATTGACCAGCAGGGTACCGCGACGATTCGCGTCGATGCGGCCGACGCGGACGCTCCGATTGTTCGATTCGTCGACGTCCCCACTCGCGCGGATCGTTGAAATCACGGTGTAATACTTGTCGCGTTCGAAGATCAGCCGGCTCTGATCGTTGCGGTTTCCGACCATGGCCGTGATCATCTTCGACTCGCCCGGCGCAATGCTCCCTGAAATCGTTGCCCGCGCACTGAACGGTCCGAATGGCGCCATCACAGTTCCGAAGATTCCGGGAGAGCCCGGAACCTCACTCACACCTCCGCGACGTCGCGTCCGACCTGCAGCGTCTTCCTCCCTTCCTGCCGACAGGCTGAAGCCGACCTCGCCGCGAGATGCCCACCGCTCACGTCCTCGATTGGTCACTCTCGCCACCACAAACAACCCGCGGGCGTTGATCTGGTTACCCTCCGCCTCCACACCGGAGCCAAGCGCGCGGGGCATGCTCAGGTCGATCGAGTCGACCACCAGATCGCTCCCTGCCACCAGCACCGCGCCTGCCTGCGCAGTGGTGGGACGAATCGGGGCGGCGGCCTGGGCGGAGAGGGTACCGGCGCTCAGGATCAGGAAAAGAGCACTGCGCAACGAAGACATTGGTGTTCGCCTCGGATGGGGAATCACGTTCGGTGTGCCAGTGGACGGCAGTGACGCACGGCGTTTCGCGCACGGCGTTGACTTCTACACTAAGCGCGGTGGAGGCCCTGACAAGACAGAGCTCCAACGCTGACACGACTGGTTCTCCTGCGCGCCACATTATCTGCCCCTCGGCGCCGTCCTCCCGACGCCAGCCGGCCCAACGCTTTCTTTGACCAGGAGCGCGGCGGGCGCAGTATATTCGCCCGGCCACACGGTGCCGTTCCACCTGCTCTCCCGATCCGCGATCCTTCCGGTTCGTGCTCGTTCCCGCTGCTCCGAGGTGACCATGCGCCCGTTCGGTTTTGTCCTGCTCGTGCTGTTGCCCAGCGTCGCCCGTGCACAGGCCGACTCCGGCACAATCAAGCTTACGTACGAGATCCTGGCCGGTGGCCGCGTCTCCTCCTCCTACCAGCTGTCACGCAGCGCCGGCGGCTTTCCGGCCCTCGCGCCGGCGCAAATGGCGCTTCGCGGCCGCAGGGTCGCTGCTCCCATACGCCTCGTTGGCTGCCTGCAGAACAAACGGATTGGGACCTACACGCTGGCGTTCGACGCCACCATCGGCCCCGATGGCCCCAACTTCAGCGACCCCGGCGTGTCGTTGAGCCTGCAGGTCGGCGGCTACCCATGGGACCGGAGTGTCCGGTACGCGGGTGCCGGAACCTATCCGCAGCACTTCCCTCTGGGTCCGAAAACCGAAGCAAAGTCGTGGCTCTTCCGCCCAGAAGGAAAAGGCAAGCGCATGTGGGATCAGACCATAAACACCGCGGGCGGTGCGGCCTCCGTGACGATCAACCCGGATGAACGGAGTGGCTCGTTCATCATCGGTCCGTACACGGACAGGACCCGCAAATTCTGGACGGTGCGCGGCACGTTCGAATGCAGTCGCGTCATGGCAACCAGGCTCTGAGCGCTCGCCATCACGATGTCACTCTCGCGCCGCGATTTGCTGCAGGCCACCGCGCTCGGCGTCGCCCTCGGCGTTCTGGGCTGTCGAAGCTCTGCTTCTGACGCGCCTATCGCGGCGATCACCGATCCCTTCGAAGCGCTGCGCCGACTTCGTGAGTCTGTCCGCCGTTCGCCCGATCATCTGGAGTTCGTGGCCCGTGCCCTCGTTGCGCAGAAAGACGCGCCGGGCCTCCATCGGTTCGTGCGCGATCGGATCCGCACCTTGCCGGACGACGCCGACGGTTTTGCGGCGCCCGTGCGGGCCATGCGCTGGGGCACGCGCGCCGCGCTTCGGTGCGGCGCTGGAACACCGCGCGAGAAGGCCGAACTGCTGACGCAGTTGTATCGCGCTGCCGGGTTCGACGCCGAGGTGGTTGCCGGCCGCGTCGCGCTTCCCGACGACGATCCGTTCACGCTGCTGAGAGGGCACGTGCCGGCCGACTTCGCGCCGAGGCTGCGGCCCGCGGACGACGCCGTACTGGCGGCAGCGGCGCGTGGCGGCGCGGAGCCATCGCGCCTGCCGCCGCTCGATCCGGATGACCGTGCAGCCGCTGCGCTCGCCACGCAGCTGGCCGACCTGCTCGGCGATCTTCTGACGGCGCCCGTGCAACGTGTCGGGCGCCGCTCCATCGAGCTCCCGCTCGTTCGCGTGCGAACGCGCGCGGGTGTGCAATTCGCCAATCCGAACCTGCCTGGCGCCGACTTCAACGCCGATATCCTTCTGGGGCCGCCCTCGACCGCGGCGGCGCCGCTGGCTACCCCCACCGTGCGCATCGCGCTTCTCGCATCGCGCTCCTCAGCACCGGACGGGCGCATCGAGTTGGTGAGTGCCGCGTGGACGGCCGCGGAACTCGCCGGACGGCAGATCATACTCGGCTTTCCGCCTCCGGTGGCCGCCGCCGAGCTGCTCCGCATGCGGATCGATCAGGTGCGCACCGTCCTGCCGCTGATCGCGTTGCGCGGTGCAGCATTCACCGATGTCGAGCGGGCACGCCAGACCCGCACCGGCCGCGCCATCACGCTGCAAGGCGACCTCATCGACCTCGATGCGAATGGCGCGGTGCGACTGAATGAAGAACCACTGGCAGAGGCGACGCCGAACCCGGCGCTGCTCGCGCGGGTGGCCTCATTGACGGTCACCGCCCGCGGGACCGCTTTTCCTTCGGTGCTGCTCGACGTCACCGCGCGCGATGCCGCCGGCGTCGCAATCGAGGGGCTGCCGGCCTCGGCCTTCGTTTGTCAGGAAGAGGGCGCAGCGGTCGCAGCACTGCTCCTCCGTAATCGACGCGCGCCGCGCGTTCTGCTTCTGCTGGATGGCTCCGCGAGCTTGCCCGCCGACTTCCGCGGCGGCGGCGCGCTCCGCGTCATCCGGTCGCTGGCAGACGCGCTGCTCGCGGACGTCCCTGGCCTCCGGCTGCGGGTGCGTGCCATCGGTGAGCGTCCCAAGGCGGAGCCGTGGCTGACCGACGCTGATGCCATCGAGGAGGCCGCGCGCACACATCTGCCGAGGTCGTTCGAGTCTGGCCTGTGGCAGTCGTTGTCTGACGCGCGGACGGCAGCGGACCCTACGGTCGTCGTCCTCATCACCGACGGCAAGGCCAGCGATCAACCGCGCCCGGAGTGGCTGGCCCGCATTGCCTCCGGGCCGCCCTCCGTGCTGGTCGGCATTGGCGCGGCGGAGAAGGCAACACTTGCGGCCCTCGCCGATGCCTCGGGTGGCGTGTCCACGAGCGCCACGACGCCGGACGCCGCCGTGGCTGCCGTGCGTCGGCTCCTTGGCGAGCGGGCGGATGCTGCGCATCAACTGCGCTATCTCGCAACGGTCGATGGGCCGTCCACCCGAGCCGTGCGGGTCACGATCGCCGGGCGGAGCGTGGAGGCCACCGCGTCCTACACCGTGCCGGCTGCCACCGCACGCGTGCGCCCCGATGCCCTCGCCGGGCTCTATGTGAGCGTGGAGTCGGGAGGCGAGGTGCACCTGCGCACGCTCGCCGAAGGCGCGCCCGATGAGGTGGAGGCGGCGCTCTTCGGCACGGCCGTGCTGGCATTCGAGGGCGGTCCGCCAACCGCCGCTGCCTGGCTCGATGACGTCTTCTCCGGCATGCTCGCGCAAGAGCCGATCCTGCGCGCCATTGCCGCGAAGGACGACCGCGCTACCGCTGCCGCGCTCGCGAAGGCACCGTATGCCGTTGCCGCTGAATGCTTCGCCTATCAGCCGCAGTGGCATCGCCCCAACGATGGCAACAGCTGCACCTTCGCCGACGGGCTGTCGGCGGTGCTGCTCACCGCGCGACGCCGACCCGGCAAACCCGGGCTCCGTCGCGTCGATGTGCTCCCGATGCTGCGCGTGTCCACCATCGGTGCGGACGGCGGCGCGGATACGCGTCGTACTCTCGAGCGCACCGCGCGTCTGGCGCTGATCGAACAGGTGGGCTTCTCCACGTCCACGGCGGCGCTGCTCGCGGGCAAACAGCTCGTGCTCGTTCCGCCGGGTCGCGCGGTCGCCACCGTCTTGCGTGATCTTGACGCGGATCAGTTGGCGCCGCTCGCGCGCATCGCCGATGCACCGGTCTGGCGGGCACGTGCGCGCCTCGTCGCGGCCGATGCGTCGGTGGCCGCATTCTGGGCCGTCACGCCGAAGAACGGCACGCTGATCGGCGTGCTCCCGGATGGCAGCGGCGGCGGAGAAGTGGAGGAGATCAATGCCGTGTTCCAACGCGCGTCGACCATTCTGAACAACATCGGCGTCGCAGCCTCGATGCTCGGTGGCAGCTACGGTTTCGGCGCCTGGCTCTCCGTGGAACAGACCAAGCTCAGCAAGCTGCACGCGGCAACGCTCACCCTCGCCACCCTCGAGGCACAACCGGGCGATATCGGCAGCCTCGGCGAACTGCCCTGCTCCTTGGCCACCGGCGCGGTCGGGCCGGTGCTGAAAGGCGTCGGCGCCAGGACCGCCGAGCAGGTCGCCGACTGGATCAGCAAGGGCGACGCGGTGCTTGGAGCGTACGGTGGTGGCGGCATCTGCTCCAAACTGTAAGCTGAATGCATGCGGTGCACGGCCGTTGATCCACACTGACGAAGGAGAGCGCGACATGCGGAGCACACGCGACAGGCGGATCATGTCCGACTACCGCAGCGAATCGCTGACCTCGGCAACCGCATGACTCACGTCTGCCGCGCGTTCGACGCACGCAGGCTGGCATGCCATCGTTGAACCCGGCGGACGGTCTGCCCGGACGGGGCACCGGCGGTACGCGGATCGGGGCAAGGACGTTCCGAAGCCGCTGCGTCGTCGAGCCCGCGTCCTTCAGTCGACGGCCAGGCAGGGCGCGGTCCCATCACTGGCGATCGCGCCGCAGCGCCACCACCCACGAGTTGGCGGTGCGGCGCACGGCGCTGGCGAGGAGATCGATGCGCGCCGAGTAGCCATTGGCCCAGAGATGCATCGACTCCTGCCGCAACCGGCCCGGCAGGACCGCCACACCAGTCGAGTCAGTACGTCCTTCCCACTGCTCGCCGTTGGCGGCACAGGGTGGGCGAAGGCAACGCAGTCCGTTGTCGCTGTACACCGTCACGGTACGCCGACGGAGCGGAGCGCGCGTGCGCCGATCGATGAGTCGAACGCGAAGGTCGGGTTGATGTCCCGGGTGCGCCGAGTCAACCGTAGCGGAGGCTGGCGGCGGCGCGGGGCTCTGCGCCGCAACGTCCGCGGCGACCAGGCCGAGTAACCCGACGGCCATCAGAATGCGCCTCGACTGCCAGCGACTCCGTTGCATCGCGATCTCCCTTCGCTAAAGCCGCGCCACGACCGGGGCGCACGGTGGCGCGCGCCAGCACACGAGATTCCTATCGCATCCGGATCGAGATTCCTACCCCGAGAGACGACAGCGGATCGACCTGCGCCGTCGGTTCGGCCGAGGCTGAGGTCACCAGATACTCCGTCTCCGGCCACTGGCGGAGCTCCGGACTTGGCGGCACGCTTGTAAAGTGTTTGCGGTCGATGCCGACTCCAGTCGGTCGGACGCGCGCGCAGGCCCCCTCTTTCGTCGGAGTCGCCGCATGCCGTCAATCCGCATCGTCGCTGCTGCCACTGTAATTGTCTGCATGGCTCCCATGGTGCGGGCACAGGCCAGACCGATTCGCCAGACGGCGCCGGTCGCAACCAGGGTGATCGAGGGCCCCGATCTGGTCATCGAGCAAATGGGGTTGTCCCGAGGCCATATGGAGGTATCCGATCCGGGCCACAGGCTCGTAGATAATCAGAACCTGCAGACGGATTTTCTGGAGGTGGGGGTCACTTTGACCAATCAGGGGAATGTGCGGTGGTCGTCGAGCGGCACGGTGGAATACTCCTTTACGCTCCGGGACATTGTTGGCCCCTCGACACCCGCGCGAGCGGGGCGTCCATCAGGTGGGGTGAGCGTTGTCCCGCGTTCATCGAGCGGGGGCAGCACCCGTTCGGCCGTCGCGTCGGGCACGTTCCGCATTGCGCCCAGCAAGATCCTCGGAAGTATCGGGCCCGGAGAGCGCACATATGTCCAGAGTCGCGTCCTCACACGCAGCGGGCAGACGACTGTCAGCCTCGAGCTTGGGAAGTCCTTCACTGTCACGGCGCGAATCCTCGCGGCGGGCGAGCCGAACGATGCGAACAATACGGGCATGCGCGTTGGGCGCCTGGAGCGGACGCCTACAGGATACGAGATGATCTGGGAACCACTCACGATCCGGAGTGCTCCGACGGTCATGGTCAACGCGCCGAGGTAACGGCAGAGGCCCCCATCACTCGGCGCCAGGCAGGGCTCGAGCACCGACTTCTTCCTGGGGTCTTCTGACGCAAACCTCTGCTGCAGCGAATCAGATAGCCGGCCGCACGGTGACCATCTATTCGGCGATGTCGCTGACCCATGGCGTGCTTCCATCGCGCTGGCGGTCATGCGAAACTGGCTCCCCAGTTCTACGTCGAAACGCTTCACAATCGACTGGCAAATCCGACGCTGGCAGCAGCACGGGTTGACGTCAGCCCATCGTGCGGCCTGCCCCGCCTCTGGTCGCGCGTGATATGAAAACGTCTGGCCTGGCCTGATAGACGTGGAACCAGCCCGAGGACCTGCGCACAGCGGGCCGCGCGGCGGAGTTGCCGTGTCACCGTGACGTCGTCCGTCCGCTGCTGAGCCGAGTCAGTCCGCAAGCGACTACCGGCGAGTCTGGCCGCGCGCACGATCGTAACGTGAGGTCAACCGTGTATCGATTCCACATTTGTCGGTGCTCGACCAGATCCCGACCCACCTCGGCCGCTGGGGCGCGGTCCGGCGCCTCACGACGCGGACAATAAACACCTGACGCGCCGAGTGACCCCGTTTCGCGTTACCCGTTTCAAGGAAATTCGCCTGCAGGGTGTTCCCTCCCCTCGAGAGGCTGATGTCCCCTTCGCTCCGTCGTGGTTTCACAATGATCGAGATGCTGATCGTCATGATGATGGTCGGCATTCTGGCAGCTGTCGCGGCGCCCACGCTGGCCCGGTCCGTCTCGGGCCAGACGGTCAAGGGCGCCGCATCGGTCATGGCGGCGGACATCGAGACCGGTTTCTCTCTGGCGGCCCGGGCGCGCCGGCCGATGCTCTTCGCGTGTGACGCCGTGGCACTGCGGTGCCGGCTCACCGATCAGGCGACGGGGGTCGTGCGTTTCGAGCGCATCTTCAACCGCAACTCCGGCTTCGAAGTCGGATCGATGGTCTGGTCGCCGAGCAACAGTTCACTCCCCGTCGTGATCGGCCCGGCGGGCCTGGCGACACAGGGCTTCTCGATTTCACTCACCCAGGGTTCGTCCGTCAAGCGTGTCGTCGCATTGCGGTCGGGGCTCGTCCGGATCAACTGATGAAAATTCGCAATGGAATCTCGATCATCGAAATCCTCGTCGCGGTTTCCGTCTTCGGCGTCTCGGCGGTGGGCATCGCAAAACTGGCGATGATGGGCAGCGCGCGCGGCAGCCTGGCGGCGGGATCGACGCAGCAGGTATCGATGATGCTGTCGGAGTACACGCGTGCCACAGCGGTCCCGGCAGCGGCAACCGTCCCGGGCGTGGCGTGCGATACGCTGACCGTGGCGCCCTGGAATTTCCAACGCTGCACTCGCGTCACGAACCTCAGCAGCCGCGAGCAGCGCGTCGCGGTGGTAGTCGCGCCGGTCGGGACGCCCGCCACCAGCGACCGCGCTGCAAGCGTGACGAATGCCCCCTTCCGCGCCGAAAGCCTCACGGTCGTCCGGGCGGCGAACGTCGGCGCGCTCGATCTCGCGGGAACGCCGTGATGTCGGCCGCGCCATGTGCACGCATCTCGTCGCGTCGCCCCGGCTTTACGATCATCGAGATGATGATTGGAATGCTGGTGACGTCCGTGCTCGGCGCGGCGCTCGTCCGCACCATGATCAGCAGCGGCCGATTCATTGATCGTATCGAGTCCGGGCGCGAAGCGCGAGGCACGGCGCGGGCCGGGATGAATCTGGCCACATCCGAACTGCGCATGGTGTCTGCGGGTAGTGGTGTTGAGGCGGCAACTGCAACCAGCCTGACGATCCGCGTCCCGTTTCGAATGGGGATCGCCTGTTCGTCGACGACTGGCAACCCGGGTTTGGTCACGGCCGCGATGCTGCCCGCCGACACCACGATTGCGACAACGAGCCTCGGCTACAACGGATTTGCCGCCCTGCAGTCGAGTGGCGAGTACGGATACGTCAACAGTACGATCGGTCCGGTAGCCGGCGCCTCGACGGTGTGTACGCTGGCGCCAGCGAGTATGACGCTGATCTCCGGAAGTGCGGTACTCGCGATGTCCGGCATCAGCGTCCCGACTGCGATTCCGCCTGGGACACCGGTGGTGCTCTGGCGACGTGTTCGATATGAGATTGCGGCGTCAGCCGTCCTGCCTGGGCGCACGGCGTTGTGGCGGCGCCAGTTGGATAATTTCGGAGTCGTGACGCAGTCGGATGAGCTGGCGGCGCCGCTGGAAGCCAGCTCCCGGTTCGGCTTCTTCATCAACAACGTGCGCGCGGTCTCGGACACAGCCCCCACGTCACTGGCCAATCTGCGCGGCGTCGAGCTTCGCCTGACCGGCGAGAGCGTCGGCACGGCGCGCGGAGCATCCCGGGCCGAACAGTTCCGCGTACTGACGTCGATCATTTTCCTGAACAGGCCCGACTGATGCGCCAAGCAGCGATGGCACGTCCCGAGCATTCGACTCCGCGACTCCAGGCGCGTCGCGGCATGGCGATGGTGCTCGTTCTGATCCTGATCGTGGTCATGTCTCTCGGTGCCGCGGCTGGCTTCGCGCGGTCCAGCAGCGAGTACTCGACGACCACCAACATGCGCGCGCAGGCTGATGCCTGGAACGTGGCCTATGCCGGGCTCGAGCGATATCTGATCGTCACCACGTCGACACCAGCGACCCTGCCCAACACGGCCACCTATACGATCGGGAACGGCACGGCAGTGGTGACCCTCGATCGCGTGCGCAGCGCCGTCTCCGGCAACTCGGCCACGTTCGTGTTGCGCTCCGTCGGCACGGTGAACGGGCGGCGTACCAGCACCACCACACCGGCGGCCACTCGCACGCTGTCACAAGTGGTACAGCGCCAGATCTCGAACCTGGATGTGGATGCCGCATTCGTGGCGTTGAACGGCCTGGACAAGAACGGTACGTCGGGCGGTGTATCCGGTGTGGACGAATGCGGAGCGAGCGCCACGATCCCCGGCCTGGGTGTGCCGAACGGCATGTACACGCCGGGCAGCAACAGCCCGAGCGCGAACAACTACATCGATGGCTCGCCCGACAATGCCCCTTCGTACCTCGGTCCGTCCGGATTTGGCGAGACCGCCGGTACGGCTAACACCCAGGTGCGCGTGGATTGGGAAGGGGTGCTGGACGGTTCGGTTCTTCAACCAGACTTCACGATCAACCGCACGGTCTCGCCGAGCACCGGCGCGTTCCCCGCATCGTATACCAACTGGCCGGTGGTCCGCGTCACCGGTAACATCACCAATGGCGACAACTTCGCCGGTCGCGGAATCCTGATCGTGACCGGAAACGCCAGCCTCACGAACATCACCTGGGATGGGGTAGTGCTCGTCGGCGGCGAGATCACGCTGAGCGGTGCCGCGACCCGTGTGAAGGGTTCGCTGATCACCGGCCTGAACGTGAAGATCGTGCCGCTGTCGACGTTTCCCTACCTGCCGCAGACGTATCCGGGTCGGGGCGGCGTGGGCAACGGTAACTTCCTGGTTCAGTACAACTCGTGCCACGTCGCCAGCGCGCTCAATCGGTACGGTGGCTGGCTGCGCATGGCGAATACGTGGACCGACGGCTGGCCGGTGCCCTGACCCGCCACCATCTTCGTGAGTGCGGCGAAAGATTTCGACTCCATGAAGCACTGGGCGTAGCTGGCGCCCGCCGGTGCGGCCGCACGCCACGGTGCGTACCCATCGGGACAATCCGCACATGATGTCGCCAGCGCGAGGATGAAGAACATGGATTGAGCGGCGGATTCGGCCCCTCGATTGTAATTCTCATCCAGAAAGTCCTGTCCCGACGGCACACCTGACAGTGCACTCTCCAGAGCCCGGTCCGTGTTGAAGCGACCGTATGGTGGTGAATGTCCGATTTGCCTCTTTCTGCCAGGTTCGGCCGACCTGGCCGTCCGTGCTGCCGGCACCACCGGCCAGGAAGTCTACCTTCGCCCCACGCGCGCCCCGCGCAGCCCTACCTCCACCATCTGAGCGTCCCTACCGCAACCTGATGCCGTCCAACTGGACGGTGAACGGCCCTTCTTTCGGGCCCGTAGCAATGATCACCGCCAGCAGGTCGTGCGCATCGGTGCCGAACTCGCTCCACGGCAGGACGATCTCGCGCCACGTCCCATCCACGCCGAATGACTTGATCGTCGGCGTGTTGCCCTTGCGCTGGACGTAGACCATGAACTGATAGGTGCCACTGTCGCCGCGCACCCAGAAGCGGAACTCCTTCGACGCGGACGCATCGCCGGCGACGAACATCTGCGGCTTCGGTGACCAGAGCACGCCAGACCAGGCGACGATCGTGTTGGCGGGTTTTGCTCCGAACGTGCCTCGGATCTGCAATGACTTGCCGATGTTCGCGGCCGTCTGCACACCATTCGTTCCGCGCGCAGCACACGGCTCCTCCGAATCCAGGTTCGCGCAGCCGGTCGTGATGAAGTTGGTGTAGCCGCTCCGAAACGTCAGACCGCAACCGCGTCCTGGCACGCCCCCTGCCGGTCCCACGCCCCCGGTCGCCACGCATTGGCGCAAGTCGGTGTGCCCCGCGGACCGTCCTCGGCACCGAATCGCGTGGGCATCGGCCTGTCACGAGGCGCGGCTCGAACCCGTTCCCCAGCGTTGCTCCAGCGCGCCACGCAGGGCGGCCATCGCGCCAGGACCGATCTCCTGCGCCAATGCGGACTCGATGGCGTGAAGTTCTTGCCGCGCATCCAGCGCGAGGGCCATGCCCCGGTCGGTCATGATGACGAGTTTCTGGTTCCGCCGCTCCGGGTCGTCCTCGAGCCGGACAAAGCCCAACTCCTGCAACTCGCGCAGGGTTTTCGAGACGGCTTGCCGCGACACCTGCATCCGCTGAGCGATCTGCGCGGCATGGGTGGCACCGCAATCGAGGTTGCCGAACAGGACCAGGTGTGGATCGGTGACCATGGCGTAGCCGCAGCCACGCAGCCGCGCGGTCAGGCTGCGCAGCACCGATCGGGAAGCCGCCTCGAGCAGGACGGTGAGCGCTTCGGGCACGGCGTCGGCCGAAGGCTTTGTCGTAAACTTGGTTGACATTATTCAGCAGCTCCAATATCGTCAATGAAGTTTACATCAACGGAGACCTGCATGACCAGCCTTGCCGTTGCCCTACGCCTGAACGCGACCAGTTGCCTGGGTTTCGGTGGACTGTTTGTCGCACGTCCGGGCATGGTTGCGGCCAGTCTCGGCGCGGTTCCGCCGATGGTGGTTTTCTGGATCGGCATCGCTTTGCTGTTGAACGGCGCACATCTGGCGCTGGCGTCGCTGCGCAAGCGCCCTCGTCGGGCCGAGGTTCTGTGGTTCGCGTTTGGGGATTTCGTCTGGTGGCTGGCTTCGCTTGCCCTGATCGCCGCCGGGATCTGGATCACGTCGACAGAGGGGATCGCGCTAGCCGGGGGGGTCGCGGTCTTCGTCGCAGGGATCGGTGCCACACAGCTTTTCCTCCTCGGCCTCGCACGCTCTGGCCAGACCTCGCGAGGGCAGTGGCAGCGGATTGGCCAGTCGTGGCTCTCGCTGCCGCTGTGGGTGAAGCTCTGGCTTTTCGCCTTGAACGCGGTCTTTCTGGCCGCACCCGCCTTCATGGCATGGGATGCGGCGAGGGTCGTCCTGATCGGTTATGTCGCCAGCGGGCCGCTCCTTCTTGGTTTCGCGGGCCATGCGGGCGGTCTGACCCGTCACATGGGCATTGCCCATCTGGTGCCGTTGACGCCAATGCTGGTGTGGCTGGTGATGCATGCGGGCCTGCTGGACCGGACCGCGGCGGGGTTTGGCTTTGGCATCCTGTTCGCGGCGATGGTGGCTGTGTGTCTTGGCTTTGACGTTTACGACTTGATCCGATGGCTGCGTGGCGAGCGGGATATCCTGGTGTAGGGTCGCCGACGTCTCGTGGCACTCGCGCGTCTTTTGTCGCGAGGCGGCTTTGCCACGCCTCGCGATACCTACGCGATGCCGGGAAAGAAGATCGTGCCGAAACAGCGTAGCTCACGGCACCTCATGCCCGCTCCCCGCCGCCCAGATCTCAGTCCACTCCTGCGCGTCGAGTGTCACGTCGAGCGCCGCGACTGCCTCACGCATCGCGTCAATCCGTCGCGACCCGGCCACCGGAATTGGCCGGCTCGGATGCCGCAGCAGCCACGCGAACGCGATCGTCGCAGCACTGACGCCATGTCGCGCTCCGATGGATTCGAGCACACCACGTACTAGGCTCGCTGCGCCGTCTTGACTCGTCATCACCAGGCCACCCGCCAACGGCGACCAGATCATCGGCTGAATTCGACGCTGTTGGCACTGATCGAGCGTACCATCATGCAACGGCGAAAGATGCAATGGATGCAATTCGACCTGATTCGTGACCAGCGGGAATCGACTCTGGAGCAGGTCGAACTGTGCCGGCGTGAAGTTCGAGACACCGAAGTGCTGCACCTTGCCCATCAGCTGGAGGTGCGTGAATGCCGCGGCCACCTCATCGGCATCCATCAGCGCATCGGGCCGGTGAATGAGCAACAGCTCGAGGTGATCGGTGCCCAGCATCCGCAGCGAATTTTCCGCGCTGCGAATGATGTGTTCCGACGATGTGTCGTAGTGCTTGACGCGGTGGGCCGGCCGATTCTCCGTGGTGAGGCAGATGCCGCATTTGCCCACCAGCTGCATCTTCGCACGGAGCGCTGGAGCGAGCGCCAGTGCCTCACCGAAGAGCTGCTCGACTGTGTAGCCGCCGTAAATGTCAGCGTGATCGAATGTGGTGACGTCCATCTCGATGCACTGTTCGATCCAGCGCAGCCGTTCCTGCGGCGTCCAGCGCCAGTCGTCCATCCGCCACGTACCAGCGACGATGCGCGACATCAGCGGAGTCTCTTCGTGAGACGACGAACGGATCATCTGGTGCATCGGTCAAGCCCTTGATTGGGTCGGGTTCAGTACGTTGGGACGGCGGTTGGGCGGGTTTCGCGCGGAGGCATCGCGGCTATCGCATCGAACGTGTTCGTTGGGCGAATCGTTTGGGCGGCGACAGCAACAGCAACAGCAACAGCAACGGCAAGGGCAAGAGCAACGGCAAGGGCAAGAGCAACGGCAAGGGCAACGCCAACTAACAGCTTCACGCAGAGACACAGAGACACAGAGGGGGACGACTTCTACAGCGGTCGGGCAGAACTATTTGGTAACAGCAACAGCAACGGCGTTGGAAACAGACCTTTCATATGCAACGACGGGCGCTTCAGTTACGAATCTCGACCAGACACCCACAAAAACAGTCGCTTCCACACTCGACTCAGCTGCTCACATCTGCATCTCTGCGCCTCTGCGCCTCTGTCTGACGCTGTTAGTTTCTCACTTCGCCAAGCGCATCATTACTCATCGCTGTCTGACGCTGTTGGTTTCTCACTCCGCCAAGCGCGACGTTTACTCATCGCTTTGTGATGCTGTTTGATTCTCACTTTGCGATGAGTGTGGCTACTCGTCGCGGCGCGATCCTGTTCTCCAACCAGTGTCAGCAGAGCGACTGCTGACCATGTGTCACCGAATCAGACTGATCGCAACCGGCTGCTCTGCGGGAACGGACTCGCCATGGATCAGCCGATGCGCCGTGAGCACGGCCAGTCGCCCCATCTCGCGCGGATTCTGCGCGATGGTCGCCGCCATGCGTCTCTCCGTTATCGCTTTCCGCGCATCATCCTGCGCGTCAAAGCCAACCACACTGATGGCGGTACCCTTCCCCGCCGCGGCGATCGCCTCCAGTGCACCCAGCGCCATCACATCATTACAGGCAAACAGCGCCGTGATGTCGGGATGCGCCTGCAGAATGTTCTGTGTGACGTTGAACGCCTGATCGCGCTCCATGTTCGCCGGCTGCGACGCCACGATCTGCATCGCCGGTGATCCGGCTAGCGCCTTGCGAAATCCGCGCAGCCGTGCGTCGGCGGTTTCGTGGCCTGGCACACCTTCGAGTATCGCGACCCTCGCTGTGCGCCCAAGTCGCTCGATGAGATAGGCGCCGGCCATTCGCCCGCCATCTTCGTTGTCCGAGCCGATGAACGTCGCGACGGTCCCTCCCGCCGCCTTCAGCGTGCCGTCATCCACCCGTGAATCAACCACCACCACAGGAATCCTGGCCACATTCGCCTTCACCACCGCCGGTACGATCTCCTTCGACCCGTTGGGCACCAGCATCAGCACCCTCACCTTGCGCTGAATCAGGTTCTCGATGATCTGCATCTGTCGCTCGACATCGATCTCCCGCTCCGGCGCCTGTACGATGAGTTCGAGTCCGAGACTGTCGGCCGCAGCTTTCGCCCCCGCCTCCATGTCGACGAAGAACTGATTGTTGAGCGTCTTCACCACCAGGGCGACCGTGGGCCTCGCGGTGGCGTCGGGGCCGCGGTTGCAGCCGGCAATGAGCAGCGCGGAAGTCAGCACCAGAAATCGACGGACGGACAGTGTTGCGCGCATGCGATCTATCGGGAAGAGCGTTGAACCCGTCGGCGGAGTGCCATGTCGATCAGGACCGCGGCGATGATCACGACGCCGATCGCCACCTGCTGAAGATACGACGAGACGCCCAGCAGGTTGAGCCCATTGCGCAGCACGCTCATGATCAGGGCACCGATCAGTGTGCCGATCACTGAGCCAGACCCGCCGAGCAGGCTCGTGCCACCGATCACGACCGCGGCGATCGCATCCAGCTCATAGCCGATGCCGGCGATCGGTTGGGCAGAGTTGAGTCGTGCCACCAGCAACACGGCGCAGACACCGGCCGAGAGGCCACTGATGGCGTACACCACCGTCTTCCAGCGCCGGACATTCACGCCGGCCAGCACCGTCGCTTCTTCGTTGCCACCGATGGCATACATGTATCGCCCGAATACAGTCCGCGTGAGCACCAGATACGCGAGCAGATAGAGCGTGAGCATCATCACCACCGGCGCCGGCACACCAAATACCTCACCCGTCGCCAACGCCCGTAATCCATCCGGAAAGCCCGAGATCGGCCGGCCGTCCGACAGCAGCAGGGCCGCACCGCGCGCGACACTCATCATGCCGAGCGTGGCAATGAACGGCGGCAGCGGACCTCGTGTGATCATCAGGCCGTTCAGCGCACCAGACACAACACCGGCCAGCAGCCCAATGGCGACCGCAGCGAATACTGGTACGCCGCGCTGCAACGCGGAGCCAATCACCACGCTCACCAGCGCTACCAGCGATCCGACCGACAAATCAATTCCGCCGGTGAGAATCACGAAGGTCATGCCGATCGCAATCACGCCAATGACTGCGCTCTGTTCGGCCACATTGGAGAGGTTGGCTGCCGTCGCGAAGTACGGCGTGGCAATCCAGAGTCCGACGCAGAGCACGAGCAGGCCAAACGTGGTGCCCGACTCCCGGCCCCTGACGATCCGGCGCAGTGTGGACGATGAAATCATGCGTTCAGATGCCCACCGCGCAGGCCATCACCCGTTCAGCGCTGGCCTCGGCGCGGGTGAACTCCCCCGTGATCCGCCCCTCGCGCATGACGAGCACGCGGTCCGACAGGCCGAGTACCTCTGGCAAGTCCGAAGACATCAGCACGATCGCGACACCGGAAGCCGCCAATTCGTTGATCAGCGCGTAGATCTCCTGCTTGGAACCGACATCGATGCCGCGTGTCGGTTCATCGAGAAAGAGGATGCGCGCCCCAGTCGCGAGCCATTTGGCCAGCACGATCTTCTGCTGATTGCCGCCGCTCAGGTTCTGCGCCAGCTGGCTGACCGACGGCGTGCGAATACCGAGATCACGCACTGATGACTGGGCGATCGCCGTCTCCGCCTTTCGATGCACGATCCCGAGCCGCGCCAGACGTCTGAGAATCGGCAGCGCCACATTGTCGCGCACGGAGCGGCTGAGCACCAGCCCTTCACGCTTGCGATCTTCGGTCACGAACCCGATGCCGGCCGCGATGGCATCCTGAGGAGAGCGGATATCGACCGGCAGCTCGTCGACGTACACCGTACCATGATCAAATGGCTCGAGCCCGAACACCGCGCGCGCGATCTCGGTTCGGCCGGCGCCGAGCAGACCTGCGAATCCCACGATCTCACCTGAACGCACATTGAAGCTGACGTCGTGCAGCCTGTTGCCATGTGACAGCCCTTCGACGCGCAATCGTGGCGTTCCGGTCGTGCGTTCCATTGGCGGCATGAGCTCATCGACGTCGCGATTGGCCATCAACCGCACCAGCGCGCGCCGGTCGGCCTGCCGCACCTCCTGCGTCGCCACGTTGCGCCCATCACGCAGCACGGTGATCCAGTCTCCGATCGCAAAGATTTCGTCGAGACGATGCGAGATGTAGACAATCGCCGTACCCCGCGCCGTGAGACCACTGATCGTCGCGAAGAGGCGCGCTGATTCGCGTTCCGTCAGGGCCGACGTGGGTTCGTCCATGATCAGAATACGCGCGTCGAGCGAGAGCGCCCGCGCGATCTCCACCAACTGCTGTTGCGCGATGCTGAGCGATGCGACGAGCAGGTTCGGATCGATGTTCGCTCCCAGTCGCGACAGGAACGTGGTGGCGTCGCGGACCATCGCCGGCTGATCGAGGAAGCCGAATCGCGTCGGCGCCCGGCCGAGGAAGATGTTTTCGGCCACCGTCATTTCGGGGACCAGCGCCAGTTCCTGATGGATGATCGCAATCCGCGCGCCGCGTGCCTCGCGGGGACTGGCCAACGCCGCCGCGCGTCCGTCGATCTCGATCGTCCCCGCATCGCGTGGCAGCGCACCGCTGAGAATCTTCATCAGCGTGGACTTTCCCGCGCCGTTTTCGCCGAGGAGCACATGCACCTCGCCTCGGCGGACATCCAGGTCCACTCCGGCCAGCGCCTGCACACCGGGGAACGCCTTCCTAATCCCTCGCATCTGGAGTGCGAGTCCGGGCTCGGGCGTCGTCTGGGTGGGCATCCCCGAAGGTACATCGCGTGCGCGAAAATGATGATTGCGAGTGTTTTTGGTTTGCCTGAGGCGTCCTGTGTTCGCATGATGGCTGACAGGTCAACGGGGGTGGTGCGGAGGCGCAACGCTGCCGTTGGCCTGATTGCTCATGTGTATTCTCTCCAACCGGGGGAGGGGGAATGCGGGATCGTCAGGAACTTCTGCGCATTACGGGAGCGATCGTGGATTCCGCGCTCACTATCCACCGCGAGGTCGGGCCTGGTCTCCTCGAGGTCATCTACGAACGGCTGCTGATGATGCTGTTGCGTCGTCGCGGCTTTCGAGTGCGACGACAGGTTCGAGTATCGCTCGAATACGACGGCGTTGACTTCGGCCGCGGGTTCCGTCTCGATCTGCTCGTCGAGGACAGTGTCGTGGTCGACGTGAAGTCCGTCGCGAGACTCGATCCTGTCTCCGCGCAGCAGGTGTTGACCTATCTCCGCCTGTTGGACTTGCCCGTCGGCCTGCTGATCAACTTCGGTGCACCAACCTTGAAGGCGGGCCTCCGCCGCATCAGTAACGACCAGGAACCCTTGCAACGACGGACCATCATACTGACGTCCCGAATCGAAGCGGAGTCGTAGTGTGAGTGAAACGCAGCGACCAGCGCGCGTGGCAAGAGCACCGCGTCTTGATGACACTAGCAGCAACTGCACACCACATGGAACTGCGAAGTATTCGCGACAGCGAACTGACCAGCGAACGAACCAGCGAACGAACCAGCGAACTAACAGCTTCACACAGAGACACAGAGGCGCAGAGACGCAGAGAAACGAACTTGATGGAAACTGCTTGGTTCAAAACCCCTCCGATCTTGTTGTTCTCTGTGCCTCTGCGCCTCTGCGCCTCTGTGTCAAGCAGTTGGTTAGGCAGTCAGGTACTCAGGCAGTTCGACAGTTCGACAGCTACGCAGTCCAGCAATCGGAATCGCAGTCAGGCGGTCGGTCCGTCTGCGAACCGGCTGGTCGTTGCCTCGCGAGGCGAGCATGCCCCACCAGTCGAAATAGTCCCGGCGAGGCGATGTCAGGGAGTACAAGGACCGAGAGGCGGCACCCGTGACTCCCACGAAGCCACGAAACACCGCCTGCTCCGCACATTCGGATGATCGCCACAACCTCTTCAGCCATTCACCGAGCCGTGCGCCGCGACTAAACTGACCTAAAGAATGCCCCAGCAGCACACCGGACCACCCGCCCTGGTGCCCCAATGCCACACCGCCTCGCTCGGACCAGGCTCGCGCGCCTTGCGTCCGCCTGCCTGCTGACCGCCACCGCGTGCGCCAAGGCCGCGCCCGACGCGTCGGGCTACGATCTCGTCATCACCAACGGCCGGATCATCGACGGCACCGGGAACCCGTACTACTACGGAGACATCGGCGTGCGAGGTGACCGGATCGCCACCATCGCGCCGAGTGGTGCGCTCAGCGGTGCCGCGACGAAGGAGAAGATCGATGCGGGCGGATTGGTCGTCTCACCCGGCTTCATCGATATTCAGTCGCATTCGTGGAATGCGCTGCTCTTCGCCGACGGTCGTGTGATCGGCAAGGTGTCGCAGGGCGTCACGACGGAGATCCTCGGCGAGGCAACTACGCCGGCGCCGTCGAACACCAATGTCGATTCACTCTTCGCTGGCGGCGACCCTGACGACGCGCTGATGCTGGCGCGCGTGACCACGTTCCGGGGTGAGCATGGCTTCGGCCAGTGGCTGGCGGCGATGGAGCAGCACGGCATCTCCGTCAACGCCGGGAGCTACCTCGGGGCTACCACGGTGCGCGGGTACGCCATGGGGCGCGTGGAAGGAACGGCGTCGGCGGCACAACTCGACACGATGCGCTCGGTGGTGCGGAATGCGATGCGTGGCGGCGCCTTCGGCATTTCCAGTGCGCTCATCTATCCGCCGGGTAGCTACGCCAACACCGATGAGTTGATCGAAATCGCCAAGGTGATGGCGCCCCTGCACGGCTCGTACATCACTCACATTCGCGGAGAGGAAGGCGGTCTGCTGGGTGCGATGGACGAGGCGATCCGGATCGGCAAGGATGGAGGCGTGCCGGTAGTGATCTACCACTTCAAGGCCGCAGGGCAGCGCAACTGGCCACTCGCCGCACCGGCGATCGCGAAGGTCGATTCCGCACGCGCCGCCGGCCAGGATGTAAAGGCGACGATGTACTCGTATCCCGCCTCGGGCAACAGTCTTTCAGCGTGTATTCCGGGTTGGGTGCACGCCGATGGCAAGCTGATCGAGCGACTTCAGGATGCCGCACTGCGCGCGCGGATCCGCCGTGAGATGACCGATCTTGCACCCGGCGCACCGAGTCTCTGCCAGGACAATCAGCCCAACGCGTATCAGATCGCAGGCTTCAAGACGCCTGATTGGAAACAGTTCGAAGGCAAGCGATTGAACGAGATCGCCGCGGCGCTCAAAATGGACTGGGTCGATGCCACCATCGCACTCATCGTCGGCGAGAAGAACAAACTTGGCAAGGTGACCTTCGGCATGTCTGACGCGAACGTGTCGGCGATGATGGCGCGGCCATGGGTAGTGATCGGCAGCGATGCCGGCGGCACCGACCCCGATACCACCACCGCGCTGGTGCACCCACGGTCGTACGGCACGTTCACGCGCGTGCTCGGCAAGTACGCGCGGGATGAACGACTCTTTCCGCTGGAGGATGCGGTCCGGAAGATGACCTGGTCCACCGCGCAAATCCTGGGTCTGCGCGATCGCGGACTGCTCAAGGAAGGAAGTTTTGCTGACATCGTGATCTTCGATCCCGCGACGGTGATCGACAAGGCGACGTTCGAGAAGCCGCATCAGCTGTCGGTGGGCGTTCGCGATGTGTTCGTCAACGGTACGGCTGTGTGGCGGAACAACCAGCACACGGGGGCCACGCCTGGTCGGGCCGTGTACGGTGCGGGGTGGGACGGACAGAAGCGCGGAGCGCCAACGCGGTAGTGCGTCGACGGCGAGGAATCGACTGCCGGAGTCTCCGCTTCTACCCTACTCCAGACTCGGCTCCCACGCCTCCGCCTCGCGCGGCCGAAGCTGTGGATCACGCTGCAGCATGCGCACGCAGGTGTTCCAGCGGAGAATCACCTCGTCGTTCTCGGGCGTACGCACACCCTCGGCGCTGCCGTAAAACGCCAGCGCCTTCTCGATCGAGTCGTACGCCATCTCGGCCGATTCTGGTGCCCCGCGGTGCAGCATCGCATTGGCCCACCGCTCGCAGATGACGCCGTTGTAGTACGCGCTCTGATACGGATCGGTGAGACGCGCAACTGCGATCCGGGCGCGCGCGCGATCCGCAGCCTGCGCGGTGCTGAATTGATCTGTGATCGCCAGCACGTGCATCACGAGCGCCTCGACGTTGTCCGGCTCGACACTGAGTACATCAAGACAGATACTCTCCGCTGCCACAGAGTCGTTGAGCAGGCGGTAGCGATGCGCTTTCTGTAACGCGGCCGCTACACCCTCGTGGCTGATCGGCTTGATGGCGGGAGGCGACCATGTCATGCCGGCCTCCCGTGCATCGGCCGTGTGAGCTTGACGGCTGGATCGGAGAGTTCGTCCACTGCGTGCTCCTTCAGGGGTGTGATACCTGCGGGTCGGGACCGTGTCAAGATGGAGTGCGTCAGCGCGGGCGGCAATATGCGGGGTCAGGCCAGTCAGAGCGTGTGTCCGTCTGCCGTTGTCCGGAAGTCTTTGCGTGAGTTGCCCCCACAGTCTTTGCGCGGGCTGCTCGAAAGTCGCTACGCCGCGCGAACCCTCCCGAGGAGGAGGATGCAGAGCGCAACCGCCCACATCGCCCCATTGGCGCAGGTCAGCACGCACTGCCGCACGACGCACCGTGGTGCGGTGCTCGGGCGTGTTGGATACCTCCGCGTTCAGCGCTCCCGTGATGAGGCTGCGCACCGAGAACGCGTCCACCCTGTCGTCGACATGCCAGGATGCATCTCACATGGCTGGGCCGTCGTCCTCTGCCGGACGCGTGGAAGGCGGGCGATGCGCGGCGCGGCGCATCGCCTCGAGGTCGTTGAGGAGCGGTCGCCAGTACGCCTCGTCCGCCGCACGCTCACGGTCCTCTTCGGCCGCAAGCGTGGCGTGCAGGCTCACGGTCTGGCGCGGGTTTTCGGCAGCCGTGATGGCAGCGGCAATCACCTCACGTCCTGGCGCGGCGGCGACCGCAGCCAGAGGGTCTCGGCGCACACAGTCGATTAAGGCGTCCGGTGTACGCAGT
The DNA here is from genome assembly GCA_964392395.1 of uncultured Gemmatimonadaceae bacterium. Taxonomy (GTDB): domain Bacteria; phylum Gemmatimonadota; class Gemmatimonadetes; order Gemmatimonadales; family Gemmatimonadaceae; genus JACMLX01. Next base: position 14,711 of record CAYMQV010000003.1, on the reverse strand, counting down.
TCCCGGAGCCAGAAGGTGCGCCGGGCGTCAGTTGGCTTGTCAGCGAAGGTGCTGTAGTGCACGTCGACGAGGCGACGAATCATTGGCCAGTCCTTGTCGCGCCGCGTCTTCTTCGCGTTGACCAGATCCTCAAGGCCAAGGACATCCACGTCACCGACGCCGGTGAGCGGCGCAATCATTCGCCGCGACCAGCACGTGTCAAAATCCGGGACGCCACGCATGACGGACATCACGTCGAGTCGCATGTTTCCTGCCGCTCCGCACCGAAAGTGGACGGCATGCCCCCTCGCGAGATACTCGGGTGCAAACGGAGGGACCGCAATGACCGTCGCCTGCAGATCGCGAAGGGCAGCGCCGAGTCGCTCGAAGTTCTCAGGCGATGCGAGGATCGCGAGATCGACGTCTCGGCTAAACTCCGAGGCGCCGTGCACGATGCAGGCTTGACCGCCCATCAACAGCGCGCGGACGCCATGTTGCTTCGTCGTCGATAACACGGTTTGGATCGGCAGCGGGAATACCGTCGTCATCGAGGCGCCCTCCGAGGGCGAAGAAAGTCTGCCACAGATCGCAGGACTGCCGGAACCGCTCCGCGGGGGTCAAGCGCATCCAGTCGGCGAACTCTTCCCCGTAAATCCGCGTCCAGTCGTCTGCTGTCAGCGCGCTCGGTGGCCACGGGAGCAGGGGCTCCTGCGGCGTCGTCAGGGGGCACGAGGGAGCGGCGAGCGTGCGCAACTCATCTGGCGTTGGGGTGATGTCCACCTTGGAAAGATACGTCAGTGGGCACGGGGGCGGCCTGGCGCGTCAGGCGAGCGCGTCACAGCGCGACGGCAGCCGTGCGTATGTCCTGTCGGCGCAGAGACTTATGTGCTCGCCGGCGCAGGAACTATCGGACAACGGCATCAGTGGAAGGTGAAGTTGTCGCAGGAGTTGGCTGACGGTCACCCTTCAAGGTGCGGGAGTTCATTCCGGGGAAGGACGCGGCGACGCTGGCGACGGATATTCTGGCGTTGAACCAAGTGACGTTCAGTGCGGCGTTCCGGAAGTCGCCGATGAAGCGGGCCAAGCTGGCGTGGCTCAGGCGAAATGCGGGAGTGGTACGCACGAACATCGGGACAGCGGAGAGTTAACCCGGGGTCTTCATGGGTCCTTCATGGGATCGTCCTTCATGGGGTCAGAGACTTTAAACCGTTCATGGGGTCAACCGTTCATGGGGTCGTTCATGGGGTCGGTCGTTCATGGGGTCAGAGACTTTGAACCGTTCATGGGCTCGGTCCTTCATGGGGTCAGCGATTTTGAACGGTACCATCGTCTTGCCTCGCACGATGCCACATACGACCGGCGGAAGTGAGCGACCTGTTTGCAGCGTACGATTCCGGATCAGGGGCGGCCTCGGCAGCCAGCAATTGCACGATGTGCACCGTTGGAGATCCCCCTCGGACGGCGGATAGCGACCACACGGCGACATCGCGTGCAGTTACACTCCCATCGCCCGCAGCAACTCCGCGTAGCGCGGGTGCGGCCGAAAGGCCTCTCTCGTCGACGCGCGGCGTGTCCAGCAGAGCAGGGTGAAGTCGCTCCGCGGCACCGACTCGAAGGCAAGTGCGATGGCGTCGGCCACGACAGCGAGCGTCATCTGCGAGACGTCATCGGTACGGGAGCGCCACTGCATTTCGGCGTAGATCGCCTCGGCGCTCGCGACGTCGACGCGCCGCATGTAACACAGAGGGAGTCACCCGGGCATCTATGGGTGGCTGCCAAATAGATCCATGGCACCTTGTCCGAGAGACAGCGCGCAGGACAGCCGGTCAACGATCTCGCGCACGCGATCTCCAGCTGCAGATGGTGACCGACGGCCGTGTGAGCACGACGCCGTGTCACGCGGGGAGCGGCGCGCCCGGCACGATGCCGAGCAGGAACTCGGCGAGCGGGACTATGGTGATCGGCCCCTGCTGCTGCTTCGTCGGCACGTCAGTCAGCGCCACCAATCGCGCCTCGGGGAATTCGTCGTGAAACGCCAGCAGCCCGCGGCGATCGGCTGGACGCAGCGTATGACCGCTCTTGACCTCGACCGCGGCCAGACCGGTGGAGGTTTCCACGACAAAATCCACCTCCACGCCACCAGTGGTGCGCCACGTGGACAGGCGAGCATCCCGGTGCCCTTCGCACCACGCCGCCAGGTGCTGATAGACCAGCCCTTCGCGGGCCGCACCGATCGCGTCCGGGGCGACCCGCGCGCTGTCCGTTGGCCGAAAGGCCGCGGCAATTCCCGTGTCGGCGAAATACAGCTTGGGCTGTGCCGCCAGCGCGCGGCGCGAAGGTCGCGCGCCGAACACCGGGACTCGCGCAATCAGAAACATCGACTCGAGCACGTCGATCCAGTCGATGACCGTGCTTTTTTTCACTGACGCGAGTTGGGCAATGGCGGTGGGACTGATCACGCTCCCGTGCGACAGGGCCAGTTGCTCGAGCGCGCGCGCAAATCCGTCGATCTGCCGCACACGGGCCTCGGCGCGCACTTCGTCGAAGACCGCCACCGCCGCGTAGTCTGCCAGCGCCTGTTGCGCGCTGTCGGCGGTCCAGATCACCGGCAACATTCCGATCCGCTGGGCGACGGGCAGCGAGAACGCGGGGCCGAGCTCGGCCGCGAGAAAGGGCGACATGATGCGTCGCCCCGCGCGTCCGCCGAGCAGATTGACACCGGAGCGGTGCAACGAACGCGCGCTGGATCCGGAGAGGAGAAAGCGACGTGCCGGCTCACGGTCCATGCGTTGGTGCACGGCGTCGAGGATCGCCGGCACGCGCTGCACCTCATCGATCACCACCCACCGATCGACTGCGACGGCGTCGAGCGACTGGTGCAGGCGCTCCGGTTCGGCCGCCAGCATGCGAGCTACGGGTCCCGAGCGCAGGTCCAGCAGGAGGGCGTCGGGGAAGCACTGCTGGGCGTAGGTCGACTTCCCGGTGCCCCGTGGGCCGAAGAGGAAGGTGCTTCCCGTCGGTGGGGGGCTGAGCCGTCTGATGGGTGGTAGGGGCGGGATTAGCGCTGGCATTGTCATACTATAGACGGCGCTACCGTCTGAAACTAGCCGTAATAGCCGCCGAAACTGTCTCGAGTGGCTTCTTTCAGACTCTGCCCCCTCTGTAACAACAGCAAGTCTGAGCCGATCGCCCTGTCGGAGCGAGTCTTATTGCGGACGTCTCGAGCATCGAGCAGATCATGACCGTCGAGTTTCCTACGGCGGATCACCGCTACTGACCACTGCTCGACGTCGATCTCGCGGTGTCGCCGATCAGGACGCCGAAGAGTTTCCCGCTGCTCTCGCTTCCGCCGGCGCCCACACCTGCCGGAACGCATCCCGATACGTCGTCGCCCGGACGTCGAACGCCTTCTGTAATTTGGCGCTGCTGAACACATATGGCCGCTCAAACTGATACATCAATTCCACCTGCTCGCGCATCAGCGGCTGAAAGAGGCCGAGTGCCCGGATCATCCAGCGCGGCGCGTTCTGGAGTTTGCTCGGTCTGCCGGCAAGCTCGCATGCCAGACGAACCAGTTCGCGCCCCGTGTGCGTTTCGGCCGTCGTCAGTGCGTGCCAGGTCTGCCCGAACGAGTCGGGATTCGTGCCAAGCATTGCCAGCGAACATCCGATGTCCGGCGTGTAGCTGAAGCTGTGCGGTACATCCGGGTTGCCAAGCCACTGCGGCGTCTTCGATGCGCGCAGGCGATCGAAGATGATCGCATTCAGCATGCTGGTCGTTGCACCAGCGAATTGCGGATGGTAGAAGTCGGCCGCTCGGACGATCATTGCATTGACCTCGCGGGCGCGAATCGCGTCGAGCAGCATGGTGGCAATGCTCGCGCGAACTTCGCCCTTCCGACTGCAGGGATTGAACGGTGTGTCTTCCGTCATCGGTCCCTTTACTTCGCCGTACGCGTAGACATTGTCGAAGAACACCAGCGAGATGTTGCTGCGGGCGCAGGCGTCGATGACGTTGGCCATGATGCGCGGCCATTGCGCCTGCCACACCTCGGTCGAGTATCCGATGCCGGCGACCAGGTAGGCCACATCGCTGCCGCTGAGCGCAGCGGCGGTGCTCGTCGGATCGAGGAGATCGGCGACGACCACTTCGTCACTTGCCGTCTCCTTCCGTGGCTGCCGGCTGACCTGCCGCAACCTGTGCCCAGTCTCTGCGAGCGCCCGTGACAGCTCGCGTCCGACCGCGCCATTCGCGCCGAGTATCGTGTGGAGTGCCATGGCGTCAGCGCTCCACCCGGATTTCCACCCGGGTATCCGTCGTCACGTTGATCACGGCTTCTTCGAATCGTGGAGCGCGCATACGCGGCCGCACCGTGCCGGTTGTGCCCCACGGCTCCTTCGGCATGCCGAAGAGGTTGGCGTCGAGTTTCGTGTTGCTGTTCTGGTCGTGAAAGACGGACACCGCATAACGGCCCGCGGTCAGCCCCTTGAATACGAAGCTGTCGACAGGCGCGGATCGCTGGCGAACGGACGTTTGTGCTGCCTTGTCCTGCTTGTTCGGAAAGCCTTCCGCCGACGCGTAGAGCGCGGCGCCGATTTGCCCGCCAGGTTTGTCTGCCCCTGTGACGATCACCGTCAGGGTGAGGTCGGTCGGCAACGTCGCCGGCGCTCCGGCTCGGCCCTTCGCCACGGTGTGCTGCGGCCCAGACGTGCCGGGCGCGTGGAGCGGACTGATGCCCGCCAGCAGGATCAGTGGGAACAGGGGCGCGGTCAGCGCTCGGAGTCGAATCGGCATTGCCGTCTCGGTTGCAGTGAGGAACCGCCAGCGAGGCGGCAGAAGATGTGAACACTGAACACATAATTGCATTTTATGTGATCATTGTCAACATTTGGGCATGCCCGTCCACCGCTACCACCACGGAAACCTCCACACCGCCCTCCTTCAGGCCGGCCTGCGCGCCGCCAGGGTGGGCGGACCGGCTGCCCTGCAGCTGCGCGAGTTGGCCGCCGCATCCGGGGTGTCGCCCTCGGCCGTCTACCGCCACTTCCCCGACATGGCGCATCTCAGCGCCGAAGTGTCGCGCTCCGCCCGCGAGACGTTGGCGAACGCGATGCTGAGCGCGGCCGAAGCCGTCGTGGAGGATCCGGATGACGCCGGCATCGGCGCGATCAGGCGCCTCCACGCCATCGGTCGCGCTTATATCGAGTTTGCCGAGAGTGAACCGCAGTTGTTCGACACCGCGTTCATGACCGCCGGCGCGGCCCCGTCATGCGCCGATGATCCGTCAGCGTGGGAGGTGCTCAACGCTGCGCTGGATGCGCTGGTGGAGACGGGTGAGCTGCATGCGTCACGGCGACACGAGGCTCCGCTGATTGCGTGGAGTGCGGTCCACGGCATGAGCGGCGTGCTGGTGCGAAAGATGCTGCCCGAGCCGTATCGCCCGGAGCAGGCGATCAGCGCGACTCTCGCAGGCGTCCGGGATGCGCTCCATCTGCGGCACCCGCCGGAGTTTGCCGTTGCACGCTGACACCTCGCGCACGGGTCTTCGCGCGGCGCGACCCTAAAGCGCGTCCACGTATCGATGCAACTCCGCCAGCATCGCCGTGTCGGTCAGTGCGTCCTGCTCGTGCGCCTGCTTCAGCCCACGCAGCCAGTCCCGAGACGCAACACCGAGCCGCACGCCATTGGTGAGCGTGATCAGTGGGCCAACGAGCACCTCGCGATACGCATTCGCCGCCGCGCCATCACCCAGCTGCTGCAGTGCTTCGGCCCTGTCATGCTCGATTGACGCGAGGATCGACTTGAACACCGCGAGCTGCGCTTCAACCGCACCGAGTTCGGAATCGACGACTGCTCCCAGCCCCTCGCCGCCCAGTCGATTGGTGAAGAAGAGCTTCAGCAGCAGCGGCTCGCGGCGGACGACCGAGGCGGCGGGCAACACCAACCAGGCGTCGAGCTCAGCGACCCCGGCGGGAGTGATGTGGTAGAGCTTCCGGTCTGGTCGAGTCTGTTGCTCGACCCGCTCGTGTCCGACCAGATGGTCGGTCTCGAGGTCCGCCAGAGTCCGATAGATCGCGGCCTGGTCGGCACTCCAGAAATGCCGTACCGAGTTGTCGAAATAGCGCTTGATGTCGTAGCCGCTGAACGGCCTGATGGTCAGAAACCCGAGAATTGCATACCGGAGCGACATCGTCATCCCGAGGAGGGGGGTTGCGCATGATTCACGAATGAGTGAATATAGGATCATCTATCTATATGTAAAGTCCTATATTTTATACGTCATATGAAAACCCCGCTCCTTTCCCGGCATCCTCACACGGCCTTCGCGCTCGCGATTGCCCTGCTGTTCTCCGCCTGCCATTCCGTACCGGCGGTGGTGACGCACCCCCGAATTCGCGCCGCAGACAGCGTCGAAATCGCGGCCGACGTGATCCTGCCGCTGGTGTTGCCCGACAGCGGGGTGCCGGTGGTCCTGATCCAGACCCGCTACTGGCGCAGCTTCAGCCTGCGCGGCGGCAAGCGGAAAAACGTGGTACCGATGGGTCCTCGAGAGGCGATCGTCGAGAAGCTGGTGTTGGCGGGCTTCGGCGTGGTGGTGACCGACGTTCGTGGCACCGGTGCGTCGGCCGGGACGTGGCCCTGGCCATGGTCGCAGGGGGAAGTGCGCGACATGGGACCGATCATCGACTGGATCGTGGCGCAGCGCTGGTCCAACGGTGCGGTTGGCGCGACAGGCGTGTCGTACGAAGGCACGACGGCGCTGCTGACGGCAACCGCTGGCCGGCCGGCGCTGCGTGCCATTCTCGCACGGGAGCTGGAGTGGAATCTGGTCGACGAGATCATTGCGCCAGGCAATGTGCGCAACGTGGGTTTCGTCGATTCGTGGAGCCGGTCGGTCGATGCACTCGATCATGGAAAGCTGCCCGAAATTTTCCCGCGTCTGGCCCGATTCGGTATCCGCGGCGTGCACCCCACTGATGACGACGAGAAGGGTGCTGCACTGCAGGCGCTGCAGCAGCGGCGCCCGCCGACTGAGGTTGCGGGACGCGTGTCTGCGGTGCGCAGTGGGAGTGATCGTTTTGGCATCGACGGTCCGCCGTCCGATTCGCTTTCCCCATCCGGGCATGTCGCAACGCTGGCCGCAACGACTGCGGTCGTCGGGATGTGGGGCAGCTGGTGGGATGGCGCCACCGCTGACGCAGTGTTTCGTGCACAGCAGCACATGCCGGTGCGTGAAGCGGTCATTGGTCCGTGGGCGCATGAGGGCACGAGCAATGCGAGTCCACTTCGGAGCGAAGAAAGTGAACGGGCGATGGTCGATCTCGATGTCGTGGTGTCGTTCTTTCGCCGACATCTGATGGAGCGCACTGCGGCACCGGCGCCGCGCAATTCGTGGTACGTCGCTGGCGCCGAGGAGTGGCAGTCGGCTGAGGAGTGGCCGACGACCACGCCGAGGACACTGCATCTCGTCGGGGAGCGACTCGCGAGTGCACCTGCAGCGGGCGCGCCGCGGGCGCTCACGGTTGACTTTGCGGCATCCACCGGAAAGAACACGCGCTGGACGACCGGGCTCGCGCGGCCGGTGGATGCGCCTGATCGCGCCGACACCCGCGGCGTGATCTCGTGGCAATCAGCGGCACTCGACTCGCCATTGTCCGTCTTCGGCGCGTCGGAGTTCGTCTGTGAGGTGACACTCGACGCACCGGAAGCGGCATTGCACGTGTATGTCGAGTCAGTCGATCGGTCGCAGCGTGTGCGGCTGCTGACGGAAGGCGTGCAGCGCATCAGGGCCGGACTCGCAACGGTGCGTATCCGGCCGGTGGCCTTCGAGCTGCCGCCGGGGTGGCGGCTGCGATTGTCGGTCGCGGGCGCTGACGCGCCGAGCTTCGAGCGTGTACCGGCGACCGGCGCGCAGCGGATTCAGTTCGCGGGTGACGGGTGCCGGCTGGTGCTGCCGGTGGTCAGGTGAGCCACATGCCTGCCGCTGGCGACGCGCTACTTGCCACGTAGTCAGACCGCGGTGTGACGTGACTCGTCGCAGCGCGCGATCAAGGCCGACGAGGCGAACGCGCATTCAGAGGGCAGATGAGTACGGTGACAGCGGTGTGCTCACTGGCGTGAGCCATTTCGGGGGGATTCCACGCGTGGTGGGATGAACGGGTGCAGCACCCGTTCGGACCTCCCGTGCCATTTCTCTCCGAGGACATCATGCCACACGCCGTAGATTGCGCTTCGTCGGCTGCCCGTGCCGCTCCCGCGCTGCGAATCATCCGAACTCGCCACCGCAGCCCGGTCCGGGTGCTCTCCATCGTCGTCTTGACGCTCGTCATCGTCGGCTGCTCGAAGAAGAAGGCCCCGACGGAGTCGAGCGTCCCCAGGACGACGTCGCGTTCTTCGCTGGTGCCGGCCTCGAACGGCACGATCATCGAAGCCAGAACCTCGCAGATCTATGCCAATGGTTCATTGCCGGCATTGGTCACCGACGACTTCATCTTCACCGGCTCGTCCAACATCACCAAGGTTGGCTGGCAAGGCATTTATTGCGTGCAGACGCCGGGTGCCGCCGCACCGGCACCGACGGCGACTGGGTTCACGATCACGTTCTACGCCGACAATGCAGGGCGGCCGAATGTGGCTGCACCGCTGCAATCGCAGACGTTCACACTGGCGCAGGCGAACCAGACCCTCGACAAGAACGTGCCGGGATTGACCTGCGGCACTGCGGCCAATACCACCTGGCCCTACTACAGCTACTCGGCCACACTCACGACGGCCTTCCCCGCGGCGGCCAACACCAAGTACTGGATCGGCATTCAGGCGCTCTCGCCATCGTTTGCGGTGTTCTGGGGCTGGCGTGACGGCGTCCCGGACAACAACCAGTCATGGCAGTTGTTCAACGGGATGTTCACGAGCTTTCCGTTCGACCGCGCGTATTCGCTCGCGCCGTAAGCGGCGTTTGTTACCAGGCCGGCCAGCGACGGTGACGCCGCTGGCCGGCTGCAGGCGACGGCCGCGGGTAAGGCTCACCGATATACCGGTGACACCATCCGGTACTCTACTCGCGCATCGAGATCGTTCAGTTTGCTGCCGACCGTCTGCATTGGCGGCAGACGTCCTTCGTACCGGCCGAGGCCGCGGTCCGAGTTCGCGAACAGGACATACAGTGGCTTGATGCCAGGCGCAGCAGCGCACTGCTCGGCCTGGAACTGAACGTCGTCTGACCGTTGGCCTGGCTCTTCATCCGGAGATCGAAGCCATAGCTCGACTTCCGCTTGAGCACGATCATGCGCGCCTGGATCATGCCGCGTGTGGTAAACTCATCCCAATGCTGGCGGATGAAGCCATGCACCGACGGCCCGGTGACCACGGGATCCTCGACATCCTCGGACGAAATTGAAACGCGCCCATTGTCATTGAGCGTGTACTCGAGGTGCCGTCCGCGCTGACTCGAGATCACTGAGCCGCTGATACCGGCCTGTGCGTTCGCAACATCGAAGCGCTGGAAGTCATAGGCATCTGACAGCTGCGCAGACTCGTCGATGATCAGGGCGCCAGCGGGATCACGTGTGGCGTGTGTGACTGAGCTCACCACCTTCGATCAACATGCCACGGCGACACTGGCAGCGTTGGACAATCGCGCTTCACTTGTTGGCCGTGTGAATCAGGAGCTCGTTACCCAGCTCAAGGGCGAAGCGCCGACGATCACGATGGTTGCCAGTGCGCTGGCGATGCGTGCCCGGAACCTGCAGCGCGGTCTGGCGGCGGAAGGCACGACGTTTCAAGTGCTGCTGGATGATGCTCGGCACGAGCTGGCCGTGCGACATCTGCCAGAGCCGAACGCCACCGTTGCCAAGGTGGCGTGGCTGGTGGGATTTTCCGAGCCGAGCGCGTTTCATCGCGCGTTTCGTCGATGGACAGGGCATTCGCCGCGCGCACTGAGTCTGACGTAGCTGCGCGACGTGCCACGCAGGCAGGCAAGCCTGCTGGATGTCGAACTACGGCATCCGCCCATACTTCCGCAACGCCGCCAGCATCCGATCCACCGGCAACGCATGAATCCGGAGATCATTCGCACCCGTCGTCGTTTCGGCCGCCAGCATGGCATTCGTGATCGCCGCTTCGGTAGCCTGCGCCGTGGCCTTGAACAGCGGCGAGATCGCGTCGTTCGACATCAGGCGCACCGTGGACACGGTGTCACTGCTCCATGTCTTCGGATTCGCGGTGCTGAACGCGACGAAAATGTCGCCCGAGCCATTGCCGCCGAATCCACCCTGTCGGCCGATACCGAGTGACACGCGTGTTGCCAGACGCTTGAGCTGGTGCGGCATCAGCGGTGCATCGGTCGCGACCACGACGATGATCGATCCCTGCTCGGCCGCGTCGGCATCACCGGGCCGCGCGGGCGCGCTGCAGCGGCGAACCAAGCCCACTTCCTGAGGCAACGGGCGATCGTTCGCGATGCAGGGCGATAGATCGGTGATCTCCTCGCCCACCGGCGCGCCGGCGATGCGCAGGTCGGCGCGCGATCCGAAGTTGCACTGCACCAGTACACCGACGGTGTAGTCTCCCTTCGTCGTCGTCAGGACACGCGACGCCGTCCCGATGCCGCCCTTGAAACCAAGGCAGCGCATTCCGGTGCCGCCGCCGACGACGCCCTCAGGCACCGGACCGCCACGCGCGCTGTCGAGGGCTGCGAAGACATGTTCAGTCTTCACGTGAAAACCATTGATGTCGTTCAGGCCGCCGTCGTACGTCTCGGCCACCACCGGCAGCCACCAGGGCTGCAGCACGTTCTTGCGCCCCACTTCCCATCGGATAATCGCATCGCGCACGACGCCGACGCTGTGCGTGTTCGTGATGCCGATGGGGCCTTCGAGATAGCCGCTCTCCTGAATCCAGGTGGTGCCGGTCATCTCGCCGTTGCCGTTGAGCGTGAACCACGACGCGAACACCGGATCCGCATTGTCCTTGCCACGCGGGTGCACGATGGTGACACCGGTGCGAACCGGGCCCTTGCCGACCACCAGCGGACCACTACCCGAGATGATAGTGCTGTGGCCGACCTCGACACCGGCCACGTCGGTGATCGCATCGAGCCGGCCAGGCGTACCCCCGATAGGGAGCTTGAGGTCGTTTTCGCGCGGCTTGGATTGCGCCAGGAGTGCGTGGGTGCTGAGGGTCGTCGCGACGACGACGAGGGCAACGCGATGTGCCAGGCTACGACGAGAGACCGACATGTGGACACCGGGCAGGACGGAGGCGAGGTGGTGACAGGGCGAACGCGAGAAACGTCGCCATCAGTCTGCGCGTACGCCAGCGGCGGGTGCCACAACCATACGGATTTGCGTCATCGCCGACTACTGCACGGCACACGCATCCCGTACTACTGTCATGGCGACAGCGCAGAGAGATTCTCGTGCGGGCGCATCTGACGGCACTTCAGTGCCCTCGTTGTGTTTCTTTGCCACGACTGCCCCGTTCATTCACTCACACACTGCCAGGTCTCATGACGCTCGATCGCCGATCCTTCCTGACGTCCGCCGCCCTGGCTGCGGCCGCCGTCGCGCTCCCCGGCACTGAGGCGGAAGCCGAGTCGGTACGAGACGCGCGTGTTTACATCGAGCTGCGATCCTATCGGTTGAAGCCAGGCGCGCCGCACACGCTGCTGGATGGGTACCTGGAGAAGGCGTTGATTCCTGCGCTCAACCGCCGGGCCATTGGCGCAGTCGGTGTGTTCACGGAGCCCGAAGCAGCGGACGGTCCAGCGGTGTGGGTGCTGATCTCGCATCCGTCACTGGCGTCGGTGAGTACGGTAAATGCCTCGATCAATGCCGATGCGGCCGTTCTCGCCGCCGGCGCCGACTATCTGAGCGGGCCGACGAAGGAAAATCCAGCGTTCGACCGTGTCGACAGCTGGGTGCATATCGCGTTTGCCGGCATGCCGCGCCTTGAAGTCCCGGCGCTGACACGCGCCAAGAAGGCGCGCGTGTTCGAGCTGCGCATCTACGAGAGCTTCTCCGAATTGAAGGCGCTGAAGAAGGTCGCGATGTTCAACGCGGGTGAGATCGACGTGATGAAGGAGGTGCAACTTTCACCGGTGTACTACGGTCAGGCCCTGGTCGGTCGCGACCTGCCGCAGCTGTCGTACCTGCTCTGCAGTCCCGACCGCGAAACGCACAAGGCGAACTTTGAGCGGTTTCTGGCGCACCCGACCTGGAAGCGGCTCTTCGCGGATCCGCAGTATGCGGACACGGTGTCGAAGATCACGAGCCGGTTTCTGGTGCCGACGGCGTACTCGCAGATCTGACGGGGCGTGTCGTCCTGGTCGAGGCTGCCGTCGTCGTCGAGCTCGAGTCAGCACCGACGCGTGACCCCGTCTCCGAACGGCAGCTCCTCACCGATCTCCGCGGGATGGGGCGTCCGGTGGTGCTCGTGCCGAACTTCGGCCTTCAGACAGCACCGTTGGCCTTCTGCAGCCCCGCGGCGTCCGTCGCCGCGCTGACGCATCAATCGCCCTCTCTACGGTTGCGGCGGCGGCAACTTCATGGCGGATTCTATCATCCGGATGTACTCTGCCACCGGCTTCAGCCCCATCTCTGCGCGCCGTGTGTCCACATTGGCCGAGTCGTCAATGGGGTCGAGCACGACCTTGCCATCACGCATCGTCATCTGCGTGCCATACCGCTGTTTGTGTCCCGCCTGCACTTCGACGCGGTCAGCGAGCAGCGCCACGGCCTGCAGGTCGAGGTCGCCGTTCCGTGCCGCCTGCATGACAGCCGGCAGCATCGCGCGCATGAACGCCGTGTCACCGTCGGCATGCTGCACGATCAGGAACGCACTCTCCACGTTTTCCTTCCCCACCTGCGCCACCGTCGGCCACTGCCAGCGCGCAACGTACGCCTTGAGCCAGTTCGTGTTCGCCGAGTCCACCTGATTCATGCGCCGACCCTGCGCGGTGTCGACCTCACCGCCCTCACCAAATCCTTCGCGTATCGACTGGTCCTCCTTCCCGCGCGCCGCCAGCTGCTTGCGCGCCTCGGCCAGCACGCTCTCCGACGCCACTTCCGGCGCTTTACCACACCCACCGAGCATCACCGTCACTGCCAACAGCAGTGTCCCACCGAGCGCCCTGATAACCCGTGCGGGCATCATGGCACCACCCCCGGCGCCACCGCCGGATACTTGATCCCGAGCTGCTCGAGATACGTCCCGAACCTGGTCGCATCGTAGTAGAACGGTCGCATCAGCTCACGGTACCGCGCCATCTTCTCGGCATTCAGCCAGATCGCCGGCTGGTCACTCGCGGCCATCAGTGGCCGGTACTTGATGTCCTTCGTCTGCACGTTGACGAAATAGTCCTTCGCGTCGCGGATCAGCGTCGGCTGCATCATCAGGTCGAGCAGCGTCATCGCCTGGACCTTTGCGCCCGCCACCACGCCCTTGTGCGCGATCGGCGTCGCCATCGCAATGCCGTCCACCCAGTTGTGCCCCGGGGTGCCTGGAATGTTGCTCGGATAGTAGAGCGTCACACTCGGCACGGTCCAGGTCACGTCGCCGATGTCATCGCTGCCGGTGCCGCCGGTGGGCGTGTCCGCCGGCGAGCGCAGCGGACCGACCTTCGTCACCAACCCGCTGTCCGGCTGCTGCATCAGACGTTGCACCGACTTCGCCATCACCTGATCATCCGCACTCCAGGCGGGCATGCCGACACGCGTCGCGTTGCGGTGCATGGCGGTGGCAATCGGCTTGTTGAAGTGTGGGCGCCAGGCGGATCCGATTACCTGTACCGTATCGAGTTTCGTGAACGTGGCCGCCGCCGAGGCGCGCGCGATCACCTTCGCGTCGTCGAACATCTTCGACACCCGTTCCACGTCGCGCTCGCGAAAGAAGAACCAGATCGACGCGGTGGCCGGTACCACATTGGGCTGATCGCCACCATCGGTAATGACATAGTGCGAGCGTGTTGCAAGCTCCATGTGCTCGCGATGGTACTCCCACGCATTCGCCATCGCCATCACGGCGTCGAGCGCGCTCCGTCCACGCCATGGCGCGCCGGCCGCATGCGATGCCGTGCCACTGAACTTGAACTGTGCCGAGATCAACGTCAGTGCCGATTCGTCGCCCCACGAAACGCCGAATTCATCGCTGACATGTGCGAACAGGTTTGCATCGACGTTCTTGAACACACCGGCCCGCACCAGGTACGCCTTGCTCGCCAGCTGCTCCTCGGCCACACCCGGCCAGAGCACGATGGTACCCGACATCTTCTCGCGCGTCATGATGTCCTTCACCGCCAGCGCGGCGATGATGTTGAGCGGCACGCCGCTGTTGTGCCCCTCACCATGCCCGGGCGCGCCGGTCACCATCGGCGTGCGGCCTGCGGTCCCCGGAAACTGGTTCGCCTGCGGAATGCCGTCGATGTCGGAACCGAGTGCAATCACTGGTGACCCGCTGCCCCACTTCGCAACCCACGCCGTCGGCATCCCGGCCACGCCGCGCTCGACGGAGAAGCCATTCTGTTCCAGCACCCCGGTCAGGTATTTCGACGTCTCGACCTCCTGCATGCCGAGTTCACCGAACGAGAAGACCTGGTCGACCATCTGCTGGGCGAGTTTCGCGCGACCATCGATGGCGCGCGCCAGTTCGGACTTCAACGCCTCGATGCGCGCGTCACCGCGGGCCTGGGCGCCGAGGAGCGCAGGGAGTAGGGCACAGCTGGTGAGGATCAGGCG
>CAYMQV010000002.1:27588-75199 GCA_964392395.1 uncultured Gemmatimonadaceae bacterium | reverse complement strand
GCCGCGTCGGCGAGGAAACTGCGCTGCTGTGCCAGCACACCATCCAACTGATCGAGCAGGGCATTGAAGCGTGTGCCAAGCTTGCCCAGTTCATCGGAAGGGTTGTCGATCGGCAGCCGCTGGGCCGTCGTCTCGCGTGAGCCGACCGCACCCGTGCGCCGTTCACTCGCCATCCGGGCGGCCGCCGCGGCCATCACACCAACGGGCCGCAGCGTACGCTCGGCGAGCCACCAACCCAAACCGCCGGCAAAGAGAAAACCCAGCGGAATGCCGATCAGCAGCCAGCGGTCGATCAGCGTCAGCGTGTGCTCCAGCGGCGCGGCGCTGGCGAACACCCGCAACATCCACCCGGGGGCGGCTGCACTGTCGAGCGGCGCCAGCACCTGCTGCACCGGGTCGCGCAACGCGGTGCTACCGGCATTGGCGGCCGCGCGTGCCGATCCATTCCGATTGGGCCCGATCCGAAACGCAACCCGTCCGTCGGGGCGCTGAAACTCCACGATACGGTCCGGAAACATCACCTCGTTGGCGATGTGCACGATGGTGGCGTTCACATCACGATATTCGGCGTGTTCGAGTCGGAAGAATGAGCGGATGGCATCAGACGAACTGCGAACACCGGTGGTGAATTCGTTGCGGAGTGCGGTGCGGACCGTGACGCGCAACGCAAGCGCAAAGAGGACGAAGACCAGCAGCACCGAAGCCGCGTACCAGAGCGCCATCCGTGCGCGTATCGACACTCCGCCCCGCAGCACGACCGACGTCACGGGCGCGACCGTGGCACGGAGACCGACGCCCCGATCCGATAGCCAGCCCCGCGAATGGTGGTCAGCAGCGGCAGTTCGTCCGGCAGGTCGATTTTTCGGCGCAGCCGACTCACGTACACGTCGATCACGTTGCTGAAGGGATCATAGTTCTCATCCCAGGCGCTGGCACTGATGGTTTCCCGCGTCACGACTTCGCCGGCATGACGCAGGAGCACTTCGAGCACCGCGAACTCCTTCGTCGTCAACTCGATCTGACGGGTTCCACGCCGGGCCGTGCGCGTGCGCGTGTCCAGTTCCAGGTCGTGCGCCGCCAGGACCGTCCCCACTGCCGTCGACGGACGTCGCAGCAATGCGCGAATGCGTGCGGACAGCTCCGCCATGGCGTCTGGCTTGACGAGATAGTCGTCGGCGCCGATGTCGAGCCCCTCGATGCGATCCTCGACCGCGTCGCGCGCCGTCGCCATCAGTACGCGGGTTTGCAGACCCATCAGGCGAAGTTGCCGGCAGATCTCGAAGCCGCTGATGTCGGGCAGGCGCACATCGAGGATGACGGCATCATAGGGGGCTGAACGCAGCGCTCGGAGTGCCGACGCACCGTCCTGCACGGCATCCACGGCGTAGCCCGTGCGCCGCAGGTACTCGGCCGCGGTGCGGGACATCTCGGGATCGTCCTCGACCACTAGAAGGCGCATGCGGAGGAGAATAGGCCGCGGGGATGAATCCACCATGAACCGCGCGGTCACGGGAATCCTGGGGAGCGGAGCGAGGCGTGGCGTGGCGTGATCTCGGCCAGACGACCTCATCTATATGGACTGGCCGCCACTACGCTAGGATCAAGGCGGTCACGTCCGGCCATACCCCTTCGAGCATCCGCATGCCAAACACCCGCCACTTCCGAACCTGCACCCTGTGCGAGGCCATGTGCGGAATCGTCGTGACCACGGACGGCCCGCGGGTGACCGACATCCGGGGGGATCCGGACGATCCGTTCAGCAAAGGGCATATCTGCCCGAAGGCCGTCGCGCTTCAGGACATTCATGACGACCCCGATCGGCTCCGGCGTCCGCTGCGTCGCGTTGGCGATACGTGGACGGAAGTGTCGTGGGACGAGGCGCTGAACGAAGTGGCCACGCGTCTGAAGGAGGTTCAGGCCGCACATGGGAGTGATGCGGTTGCCACGTACCTCGGCAATCCGACGGTGCACTCCTCCGGCGCGATGCTCTTCGCGCCCGATCTGGCGCGGGCGCTCCGTACGAAGAACCGCTACTCGGCCACGTCCGTCGATCAGCTGCCGCACCACGTCGCGGCCATGCTGATGTTCGGTCATGCCCTGCTGATCCCGATTCCGGATATCGATCACACGCAACACCTGCTGATGTTCGGCGCCAACCCCGCGGCGTCGAACGGCAGTCTGATGACGGCGCCCGGCGTGACCGATCGCATCCGTGCCATTCGTGATCGTGGTGGGCGCGTGGTGCTGATCGACCCGCGCCGCACCGAGACTGCGGCGCTGGTGGATGCACATCACTTCATCCGCCCAGGCGCGGACGCGTTTCTGCTGTTGGCGATGCTGCACGTGATTCTGGCGGACGGTCTGGCGCGCACGGATCAGTACTCCGCGTTCCTGACCGGCTTCGAGGAACTGCGCGCCGTGGTGCTGCGCTTTCCCCCGGAACGGGTGGCGGGCAGAACGGGCATCGACGCGGCGACCATCCGGTTGCTGGCGCGTGATTTCGCGAGTGCACCACGCGCGGTCGCCTACGGCCGCGTGGGGGTATCGATGCAGGAGTACGGCGGCCTGGCCTGCTGGCTGATTTCGGCGCTGAACGTCATCACCGGACGGCTCGACGTGACGGGCGGTGCGATGTTCACCAGGCCGGCCATCGATATTCTGAAGGCTGACCAGCGGTCACCGGATGGAGTTCGATTCGGACGATGGAAGAGCCGCGTTCGCGGGCTGCCGGAGTTTGCAGGTGAACTGCCGGTCGCCGCACTGGCGGAGGAAATCGAGACGCCCGGCCCGGGGCAGATACGGGCGCTGCTGACGCATGCCGGCAATCCGGTGCTGTCGACACCGAACGGGCCGCGCCTGGCAGAGGCGATCGCCGGGTTGGAGTTCTACGTCGCGATCGATTTCTACCTCAACGAAACGACGCGGCACGCACACATGATTCTGCCGCCGACCTTCGCGCTGGAGCGCGATCACTACGATCTCGTCTTTCACACCCTGGCGGTGCGCAACACGGCGAAGTACTCAGTCCCCGTCTTCCCCCGACCGGCAGACGCACGACACGACTGGGAGATTCTCAACGAACTCACCTGGCGCATGCGTGGCACCACGGTCGCGCGCGCGAAGGCAATCGCACTGTCGCTGCTGACGCCGCGCCGGATGCTCGACATCGGGTTGCGGCAGGGGCCGTACGGTGCAGGATTCGCCCCGTTCGCGTCCGGGCTGCGGATGGCCACGCTGGAATCTGCGCCACATGGCATCGATCTCGGCCCGCTGCAGCCAGCGCTTCCGGCGCGGCTTCGCACGGCCGATCGGCGACTGCATCTGGCGCCAGAACTGCTGGTGAACGACATCGCGCGACTCGAGGCAGCGCTCGATGACAACATGCCGGTGACCGACACGCTCTCGCTGATCGGAAGGAGAGCACTCCGATCGAACAACTCGTGGATGCACAACAGCGAACGCCTGGTGCGTGGGCGGAATCGATGCACCCTGCAGATACATCCGATCGACGCGGCCGCGAGGACCCTCCTCGATGGCGACTCGGTTCGTGTCGCGTCCCGTGTCGGCTCGGTGGTTGTGCCAGTGGAGATCACGAACAGCGTGATGCCCGGCGTCGTGAGCCTGCCCCACGGCTGGGGACATGGCAAGCGCGGCACGCGCCTGACCATTGCCAATACGCATGCCGGTGTGAGCATCAACGACCTGACGGACGATCAGCGCATCGACGTGCTGACAGGGAATGCGGGGTTCAGTGGCGTCCCGGTGCAGGTGACCTCAGTCACCGCACACGAGTGACGTGACCGCGTGGACCGCTACGGATTCTCCACCGCCGGATGGTTCGGATCGGGGTCCATCATCGCCTGAAACTCGCGGGTGTGCAGCGCGGCGAATGTTTCGGTCGGCAGCGTTCTCGAATTCCGCAGGGCGTCGATCACCACGTCGGCCTCGTCATCGCTGCGACCCATCGTCTGCAACACGAAATGTGCCAGGCTGAGCGCGGCTTCCCGTTCGGCATAGATCGCGCGACCCGTGCCACCCGGCGCGTTCATGAGTTCCTCGAAGAAGGCCTGCTCGGCCGCACTGTGCGTGCGCACCGCGAGGGCGATCGTGGGGTTTGCCTCCCGCGCAATCCGCACGATGCGGCGCGCACGAATTGGTTCCGGAGCGGTCACGACGATCAGACGCGCATTTTCGACACCGGCGCGGCGGAGGACGTCGATGCGGGTTGCATCGCCATAGACCGCCCGATCGCCACGTGCGCGCAGTCCGGCCACGAGTCGCTCCTGTTCTTCCACGATGACGAAACGCGCGGAATCACGCGCCATGGCGTCAGAGATCATGGTGCCGACACGGCCATGACCGACCAGGATGACGTGGTCATGGAAGCGAGAGAAGTCGAAGGGGTCCTCCACTTCCTCGATGGGTGCGCGGGTCGCCCGTGCAGTGACGGGTACGGAGTCGTCGGCTGCGGGATGGCCGGCGCGAAACCCGGACGCAACTGTCGCGCGTGAGCGGGCATCGCGGTCCGCCACTCGTGCCAGGATCAGATTCACCCCGGCGAAGAGCGGCTGATTGACGGTGATCGAGATCAGCGCCGCCGCGATCACCAGAGCCTGTGCGTCGAGCGTCATGAGGCCGAGCGCCACACCGAGGGCCGAGACAATGAAAGAGAACTCGCCGATCTGAGACAGGCTGGCTGCAATGGTGAGTGCCGCGCGTTTCGATGGCTGGAGCAGGCGCAGCAACGTGTACGACGTGATGAATTTTCCGATCAGGACCACGACCACGAGCGTCAGCACGGCGAGCGGTGACTCGAGGACGACGCTGGGATCGAACAGCATGCCCACCGAGAGGAAGAAGAGCACCGCGAAGGCATCCTGCATCGGAAGCGCTTCCTTTGCTGCTCGCTTGCTCAGCTCCGATTCGCTGACGACGGCGCCAGCGAAGAACGCGCCGAGCGCAAACGAGACGCCGAAGACCTCGGACGCCAGTGCCCCGATGCAGAGCGCGGTTGCCAGCACCGCGAGCGTGAAGAGTTCACGCGAACCGAGCCGCGCCACGTGTTCGAGCAGCCATGGAACCGCACGACGTCCCACCACCACCATCAGGCCGGCGAATGCGGCCACCTTGAGCATGGCGATCCCGAGCACCATGCCAAGCGATCCGACAGGCGCAGCGGGCGTGTTGTTCGTGCCGCCCAGAATGGGCGCGAGCGCCGGAAGCAACACGAGCACCACGACCATCATCAGATCCTCCATCACCAACCACCCGACAGCCAGCCGGCCATCGGGCGAATCGAGCCGGTCCTGCGCTTCGAGTCCTTTCAGCAGGACGACGGTGCTGGCGACCGACAGCGAGATCCCGAGCACGATCGCTGCGCCCCACTCCAGTCCCCACGCGCGACCGATGGCCGCGCCGACGCTTCCAGTGATGAAGCTCTGTGTCAGCGCCCCGGGAATCACCACTCGGCGCAGTCCCATCAGGTCGCTGAGGGAGAAGTGCAGTCCGACGCCGAACATCAGCAGGATGACGCCGAGTTCCGCGGCCTGCGCAATGATCCCGCTATCGACCACATACCCAGGCGTGAAAGGCCCCACCACGATCCCAGCCAGCAGGTAGCCGACGAGCGGTGGCAGTTTCAGGCGCGCAGCGCCGAGGCCGAAGAGAAATGCGATGCCGAGACTGAGCGCGACAGTCACGATCAGTGCTGTATGTGACGGCATCTGTGGACGGGAAGAGAAGAAGAAAAACCGCTCGAAGCGATCCTCGGCTCCAAGCGGATGATACACCGGCACGTCTACCAATCGTGGACTCAGTCGGTCATCGAGGCTGGAACATTCCCGCCCTTGGCGGCGAAGCGCTTTTCCTTCAACCGGCTGCAGATGCGCATGGTGTCTTCCCGAGCGTGTGATGAACCTGATGACGCCCGCAACGGATCATGCCGGGGCAGCACGAAGCTCAGGCGATTGGAATCAAAAGGAGAAAGGGGTCGCCCGAATGGAATACGTCACCGTATTGCGGTCGGGCGACCCTCGCTCATGATGCGTCGTACCAGCGGCCGAGCTGGAGCTTATGGCTTCCCTGCGCCGGGCATCTGGATCAGCGGAATGGCGGAGCCGCTCACCTGCGGCATGACGCCGTTCCACTTCTTGGCCATTTCGTACTGGACCAGGCTGCCGGAAATACTTTTGGCGAGCAGCTCATTGGCCTGCGCCTGCGCCTGCGCTTCGGCGAGGATTGCCTTCGCTCGGCCGACCGCCTTGATGCTGTCGCCCTGCGCCTGATAGGTGTTCTTCTGGAGCTCGTTCTGCGCGGTGAGCGCCTGCTGCTGCATGACGTTCTTGGCATTGATCGCCGCCATCACGGCCTGCGGCGCGCGGATCTCGTTGATCGAGAACTGCTTCACCTCGATGCCGTACTGGTCGAGCGCCTTTGCCAGCTTCAGCTGCGTCTTTGCCACCGTTTCGGCCTTCTTCGGTCCGAGGATGTTTGCAATCTCTTCCTGGCCTGCCACTTCCTGCAGCGCCTGACGGATGGTCTGGCGCAGGTACCCCTTCTGAATCGCATCGATATCGGTGCGGAAGGTCGAGTACAGGAACGGCACCTTCGACTGCATCAACTCGAAGCTCATCGACACGTCGAGCGAGATCGGTTGCCCCTCGATCGAATTGACGTTGATCTCGTCGTTGGTCGTCGAACCCTCGGTCGCGCCCTGTGTGAGCACGAGCGT
This sequence comes from uncultured Gemmatimonadaceae bacterium, assembly GCA_964392395.1. Lineage (GTDB taxonomy): Bacteria > Gemmatimonadota > Gemmatimonadetes > Gemmatimonadales > Gemmatimonadaceae > JACMLX01. The sequence goes on along the minus strand of CAYMQV010000002.1, from coordinate 68,469 downwards.
CTGCATGAAGGTCGGGTACTCCTTGATCCCCGTCGTCACCGGATTGCGCAGGTGCAGGCCGGGGCCGAGCGGCATCGGATCCACACCGCCGCTGGTGCGTCGGATGATGATGCCGACGTGACCGGGTTCGATGTATGTGACCGTGGACGACGCGAGCCAGAGCGCGCCGATGAGGATGCCGATCGCAAGGACGGCCTTCCGGGCGCCGCCGCCGCCTCCGGCCGCCGCGGCGCCCATCTGCGAGATGCGATCACCGATCCAGCTGCCCATAAAGAGTCTCCTGGTAACACTTTGAACAGAGCGGCTCTCCGCTGGGGAGCCGTACGAGAGAGTCAGGCGCCTGCCACCCATGAATGGGGCAGGTGAGTGCGGCGCGCTCATCGATCAGGCGGCGGTTCTCCGTCTGTCGGAAGCGGGTGCCGAGCGGCGTGAACGCCTTGACTCCCCAAACGAAAAAGGCGGTGCACGCCGCGATCGCCGCGACGAACAGCACGCCTTCGAGAAGAATTACGAACACTGGTTCAGGCTCCGTCCGGGCTCGGGTTCGCGCGATGGCGCGTCCTGTCCGGTATCACTATACATGACGAAGTGGTGCGTGAGAAAGTCTCAGACCCGCGCCTCGTGCCCGTGATTCCCGGGCCACAGAGAGCCCACTGGATCACGAGCGATATCAAGCCTCCGCGACCGCATACCGTTTGAATTGCTGTTCCGGCTCACCTCGAAGTCTACCGTAACGGTCTGCCGGCGATATGGCGAACGTAAGTTGCCCATCAGCCCGGTGTCCCTTGGCGTTCAGGGCCGGATTCGTTCGATCGTGCGTCCGGCTCACTGGCCGACGATTGTCGAAATGGTGTGTCACGCCGCGTCAATCAGGTCCAGAGCTGCGCTCCTGTCACGATGTCACGGACAGGCATCTGACGGAGGAGAGCCTGTAAGGCCAGTCTTGGACCGCCAAACCGTTACACATAGAATGGAATTCGCGGGATGAGGGTAGGAACGTGACTGCCGGTACTCAGCTGTGATTGCCGACGGCAGACCGAGGTGATCGAAACGACCTGCTCGAGGATGCATTCCATATTCATGTTCGCCCGAATTCGTCTGACACCTATGGCCTTGGCACTGGGTATGCTCGTTGCGTGCAGCGAGCCGCTGGCACCGGGTCAGCCCGAGGTGTCGAACGCCACAGATTCGTTCGCCTTGCAGGCTACCGGCGTCAGCGGACTGAGCAGCATAAAGTCGTACACGCGAGCCAACACCGGAACACGCGCGACCATCAACCAATCGACGACAACCACTGCTGGGTCTGGGCAGTTGACTGTTCGAGACGCCGCGGGCGCGGTCGTCCATGATCGCGGGCTGGTACCGAGCCTGAACGAACCCACGACGGTTGGCGTTGCGGGGCCGTGGACGGTGCAATTGCGGATGACCGGCTACTCGGGGACACTGAACTTCCGGGCTCAAAAGCAGTAAGCCGATCCGCCTGGCGTGATCAGCGCCCGAGTTCGAAGCGAAGAGCCGACTCGAGTGATGGGTGCTGGAACTCGAATGCAGCGCCTTGCAACCGAACTGGCAGCACCCGCTGTCCTTCGAGAATGGTCGCCTGGGCCATATCTCCGAACAGGGTTCGGAGTGCGAAGGCGGGCACCGGAAGAATCGCAGGACGCGAGAGCACCGAGCCTAGGGTGGCGACGAACTCGCGGTTCTGCACCGGCGCCGGCGCGCAGAGGTTGTAGACACCTGACGTATCGGGGCTCATGAGCAGGTGGTAGAGCGCGCCGACTTGATCGTCGAGCGAGATCCAGCTCATCCATTGAGTGCCCGCGCCGAGTGGACCGCCGAGTCCGAGCTGGAATGGGGGGAGCATTTTGGCCAGGGCGCCACCGGATGGCGAGAGAACGATTCCGGTTCGCGCGATTGCAACGCGGATGCCGGCGTCGGCGGCCGGCGTGGTTTCGTCCTCCCATACCTTGCAGACATCGGCGAGGAATCCAGTGCCTTTGTGATTGCTCTCCTCAACCACTATGGCGCCAGTATCGCCATAGAAGCCTACCGCTGACGCAGAGATCAACGCTTCCGGACGGCGAGACATCCGGCGCATCGCGGCCACCAGCGTGCGGGTGCCGAGCCGTCGGCTTTCGATGATCTGGCGCCTGTGCTCGACAGTCCATCGCTCGCCGACATTCGCACCCGCTAGGTGTACCACCGCGTCCACCCCCTTCATCGCCGTCTCATCGAGCACGCCGGACTCGGGGTGCCAGCCAATGTCACCGCGCGCCGAGTCCGGCCGACGGGTGATCCAGCGCACCGTGTGCCCACCGGTGCGCAGGAGCCAGGTCAGTGCCGAACCAATCATCCCGGTGCCACCGGTGATGGCGACCGTGCGACGCGGCTGGTGCGCACAGGCGAGGTGTCTCTCGAGATCGGCGCGGGTCCGGGCGTGCCGGAAATCGAACAGCTGCTCGAGCTGACGACGCACGAACCACCCACCGCCGATGTCGCCGAGTGCGCCCAGCGGCAGTTCGTAATCGATCTGGTCCACGAGCACGCTTGTTCCGTCGGGGGTCGGCTCCATGACGTGCGAGTGCTCCCATCGGGCAAATGGCCCCTCGACCTGCACATCGGTGAATCGCGACCCGGCGACGTATCCCCGATGCTCCATCAGCATCCGCTGGTGCATGAGGCCGCCCAGCAGCGGGACCTCCACCTCGACGCGGCTGCCATCGGTGAGACCGCCGGATCGAGAGAGAACCCGGGTGCGCTGCCATCCTGGGGTCAGGCGCTCGAATGCACCAGGCTGCTCGTGCCAGTCGAAGAGGGCTCGCGCCGACACCGGCATGGGGCTACGACGGACGAACTGCGGCACGGCAACCCCCGTAGAAAGGCACATCGGCTCAGGCGGCGACGCCGCGCGAACTCCTACCCCTGAACGCCGCTGGTGACCACTTCAGGTTCAGCGGCTGCCTGGAGCCGCAGCGAATCCGTGGCATCGGGGCCGGAGACGCTCTCAGCGGGTACCGCATCGACGAGTGGTTCACCAGTGCGTACGCCGGCGACGAGCTCTCCTGGAACAGGCGGCAACACCAGGCCGGCACGTGCCGCCAGCCGCTCTCGTTGGTCGCGATCGGCCAGCGATCGCAGCATGGCATCGACCACTGGACTCTGCAGGTAGCGGCCCTTTTCCCATCCCTCGACGATGCCCTTCGGCAGGCCGTGGAGCAGTACGCCGAGTTGGGTGGTGCTCAGGCCGACCGATTCGCGGAAATGCCTGATCTCCTTGCCCGTCAGCAGCAGGTGCTGGGAGCGCATGGTGAGGATGGCCTCGCGTTCCGCCGCTTCGCGTTGTTCCACGGTGTGCTGCTTGTCGCCGCACTTGTTGCACTTGTACATGCCGCGATCGACACGCGCGGTCATGCCGCTCAGTCGAATGGTGACTGCTTCGACCGCAAGCGCGTAGTGCCCGCCACAGCGGCGGTGCAGGTGACCTTCGAGGGAGAGATCGGACATGCGTCCAATCTAGTTCGAGGTCAGACCGTGGCCATCCGGTGCTGCGCGACGGCATTCTGCAGCGCATCGGCGATCTCGTGCAGTGGGAGCACGTCGACCGCGGCTCCGACCTTGATCGCTTCCCTGGGCATGCCGAAGACCACGCATGATGCTTCATCCTGCGCGATGGTGTGGGCCCCGGCTTCGCGCATCAGCAGCAACCCCTTTGCGCCATCGGCGCCCATGCCGGTGAAGATCGCACCGATGGCGTTCCGTCCGGCGTGTCTGGCGACGCTGGAGAAGAGGATGTCAACGGCGGGTCGCTGATGATGGACTCGCGGTCCATCCTTCACCCGCACCTGATACTGCGCGCCGGAGAGCGTCAGCATCATGTGGAAGTTGCCGGGCGCGATCAAGACGACGCCCGGCACCACCGAGTCGCCATCCTTCGCCTCGCGAACCTCGAGGGCGCAACAGCTGTTGAGCCGCTGCGCAAACGAGGCGGTGAACTTCTCTGGCATGTGCTGACAGATCACGATGCCGGGCATGGCGGGGGGCAGCCGCGTCAACACGGCCTCGAGCGCCTGTGTCCCGCCGGTGGATGCCCCCAGGGCGATGATCTTGTGCGTCATCGAGAGCCCCGCCAGTGCCGGCACCTGTCGGGTGACACCCGGTCCGCTGGTCATCGGTTCAACGCGCTTCTGCAACCTGGCGCGCGACGCGGCGCGAATGCTCTGCACCAGCTGCCGCGAGATGTCGGGCACCGACATCGCCGAGCCTGGCTTGCCAATGACATCGACCGCCCCGAGCGAGAGCGCGCGAATGGCCGCATCGCTGTTGGCCGGCGTCAGCGAGCTGACGATGATCACCGGCACCGGATAATGCTTCATCAGCTTGGCGAGGAACGAGAGCCCGTCCATTCTCGGCATCTCGACATCGAGCGTGATCACGTCCGGCTTGAGGGCGATGATCTTCTCGCGTGCTGCATAGGGGTCGACGGCCGTGCCCACGACGGTGATATCGTCGTAGCGCGACAATTCCTCCGTGAGGAGTTTCCGCACCAGAGCGGAGTCGTCGACTACCAGAACCCTGATCACGCGCTGGCCATCGCTGCGACAGATGCCGCGGTAACCGCTGCCGCATCGTCGTGACTGAAGAGCGCCAGCAGCGCCTCACCCTCATCCATCTGCAGACGGGTGAATGCCTGTCGCACTTCGCCCGCGCGGGCGCTAAACGGCGCGTCACCGGCGTCACCAGGCGCATCGAGCCGGTAGACCGCGGCGGCGCCATTGATCAGCGGCAGGACGTTGCCCGTGACCACGTTGGCCAGCTCACCGAGGGCATCGCGCTGAACCTGCAGGTCGGGTGCCGCGGCCGCGCCGAGCATGTTTTCCGCGAGTGCGGGAAGGATCCCTGCCGTCACGCCAACCACCACGCGTCCGGTGCCCGCACCGCGATAGGCCACACTGACGGTGGCCGCCAGCGGCAGGAACTCGGCGCCGTCGACACTGCCCTGTTCCGGGAACAGGAGCGCCAGCGATTCAAAAGTCGAAGTCGCCGCTTGGAACAGAGATGTCGTTGCTGGCTGGAACATGCGTAAGTCCGGTGACCTGGAGGATGGTATTGCGCAGCTGTTCAGGAGTGAACGGCTTGTGCACGATCTCAACCCCGTGGGCGCGCAGTCGCGCCAGACGGGTGTCACTGCTCTCGGTGCTGACGATGATGACGGCCAGTGCGCGCCATTCTTCACTGGCGCGAATTCGCGTCAGCAACTCTTCACCGTCCATCACCGGCATGTTCACATCCAACAGCGCCAGATCGACCCAGTGCTCGCCAAGCTGCTCGAGTGCCTCGACCCCGTTGGCGGCCTCGTGGACCTCGCCCAGCGGAATCCCGCACAGCGACAGTGTGCGACGAATCATCGCCCGCATCACACCGCTATCGTCGACGATCAGCACGTTCAGTGTCATACTCTACCTCAGAGAAGCGACGGCAGGCGCAGCCGGAAATGACGACGCCTCAGGCGAAAGCACGCGGAGCGTGCCGTTGGTGCGTAACTGGACCAGTCCGCTGGAAACGTTGACCGAGATGGTGCGCGACTGTCCCATGCCGCCGGTGTCGTCCGCATGAATCAGCACGCCATTCTTCCAGAGCAGCTTGCGCAGGGTGAGCATGTTGCGCTTGCCGATCTGGAACGTATCCTCCGAGTCGGCGCGGCCGGAGAATGACCCTCCGGCGACAGTGACCGTCATCCGTTCCTTCCGCGCCCCGACCCGGTAGCACTCCCTGAAAAGCAACGGCACGCCGGTGTCCACGAACATCGCGGGCTGCGCCTTGGCCTTCGCGTCATCGATCTGCGAACTGGGCAGCATGACGTGCAGCAAACCGGCGACCTTCGCAATCGGGTCATGCAGCACGATGCCAAGACAACTGCCGAGCGCATACGTGATGAGGGTCTCGTCTGGATTGCCGGACACCTTGACGTCCGCCATGCCGATGATCACCGGACGCGTTGAAACACTGGCTTGACCGATGCTCATTTCGCGTACACCGCCGGTTGGACATAGCGGTACTTGTGCTCGATCGCCGTCAGGCTCTCCGAGTGGCCGATGAAGAGATGGCCCCCGGGCGCCAGCAGCTGCCGGAACCGGTCGACCAGGCGCGTGATGGTTGGTCGGTCGAAGTAGATCATCACATTGCGGCAGAGAATGAGATCGAATGGGCCCTGCATCGGCCAATCAGCCATCAGGTTCAACAGCGCGAAACTGATTGGCGCGCGCAGCTCCGGCACGACGGTGCCACCACCGTCAGGTGTCGACGTGAACCAGCGTTTCCGGCGCGCCTCCGACACATCAGCCAGCTGCTGCGCGCTGTAGCTGCCCGCTTTGGCCGCCGCGACGACTCTGGTGCAGATATCCGTTGCCAGAATGCGCGCGTCATAGCGCGGCGGCAGCGATTCCCGCAGGAGCATCGACAGGGTATATGGTTCTTCACCGCTCGAGCAGCCAGCACTCCAGATTCGCAGGGGCTTGCCCGTCGCGAGCACCGCTGGCAGGATCTTCTCCAGGAAGAAATCGAAATGCGCCGGTTCGCGAAAAAAATCGGTCTTGTTGGTGGTGAGCAGATCAATCAGCCTGACCATCTCATCGCCGTCCTCGGCCTCGACGGTATCGAGATAGGCGCTGAAGCTCGAAATGCGCCGCTCACGCAGCCGCTTCGAGACCCGCGAGCGCACGAGGCCTTCCTTGCCTTCCGGAATCGCCAACCCTGCCCGCTCATACGCAATGCGACGCACGCGCTGGAAGTCGTCAAGCGAGAGGTCAGGGGCGCTGGAAAGCGAGTCGGAGCTGGAGAGCGACGGCATGGTGCGGAAGGAGCGGGAAGCGCGGGGTCACCCGCGTGATGCCGGACGTAGGCGGCAGAACCACGGACGCGGTGACCGCGGGCGTGGTCGGGCGGTGGCGTGAGGCGCCGAGAAAAAACCAGCTGCGATCAGGTTGCCTGCGCGAGCGCCGGCATCGAGGTGATGGCAGCCACTTCATCAGTCGAGAGCACTCGCTCGATGTCGAGCAGCAGCCGGAGACGGCCGTTCGATTTCCCGAGACCGAGCAGGAACTCGGTGTGAAAGTCGGCGCCGAAGTCCGGGGTGGGATCAATGTCCTCCGAGGGGATGCTGGCCACTTCGGAGACCTTGTCTGCCACGACGCCGATCTGCACGCCGTCGACCTGAACGACGATCATGACCTGCTCGGGTTCGGTCGCCGGCGGCATGCCGAATTTCTCGCGCAGATCCATGATCGGAATCACCTTGCCACGCAGGTTGATCACGCCGCGAATGTATGGCGGCGTCCGCGGCACTCGCGTCACCGGCATCATGCTGATGATCTCCTGCACGCGCAGAATTTCGACACCATATTCCTCGCCGGCGAGGAAGAACGTCAGGTATTTACCGCCAAGTGACGTGGTGCGATCAACAGTGCTGGCCATTTGGTCTCCAGATGAGTCAGAGGTGCGGACGGTCGACCTGCTCGATCCGTCTCGTGAGTATCGTCGGCGGGCTGCTGCCGCTGAAGTGTGTGTCAGGCCGCCTGCGACAGACCAGTCGGGCGCGCGTCGCCAGTGCGCGCGATCTGTGTCATGCGCGCGATGTCGATGATCAGCCCAACACGTCCATCACTCAGAATCGCACCGCCGGAGATCCCTGGCACTTCACCCACACCTTCGCCAAGGGCCTTGGCGACGACCTGCTGCTGTCCGAGAAGTTGGTCGACCAGCAGGGCCACACGGTACGCTCCGTCGCCGACGATCATCAGGATGCCGTCACTGGGATTCGTCACGGCGCCGGGAATGCCGAACAGCTGGTGGAGGCGAACCACGGGCAGCACTTCGCCGCGCAGCATCACCACTTCGCCGCCAGGCGGGATCGTCGAGAGCATGCCGGGCTCCGGCCGGAAGCTGAGCGAAATACTGGTCAGCGGTACGACGTAGCGCTCAGCACCCACGCGAACGAGCATGCCGTCGGTCACGGCCAGCGTCAGCGGCAGCCGAATCTGAAAGGTCGTCCCCTGGCCGAGCACGGAGTGAATGTCGATCCGCCCACGAATCGATTCGATGTTGCGACGCACGACATCCATCCCCACACCGCGCCCGGAGATATCCGTCACCGTCTCGGCCGTGCTGAAGCCCGGCGCGAAAATCAGCCCGTTGATCTCCGAGTCTGTCAGCAGCTGACTAGGAGAGACGAGTCCCTTCTCGATCGCCTTGGCCAGAATGCGCTCTCGATTCAGCCCGCGTCCGTCATCGCGCAATTCGACAATCACACTCCCGCCCTGCTGGAAAGCGGCCAGTTTGACGCGTCCCGCACGTGGTTTGCCCGCGCGCTCGCGCTCGGAGGGCCCTTCGACGCCGTGATCGACCGCGTTGCGCACCATGTGCACGAGGGGATCGGCGATGGCGTCGACCATGTTGCGATCGAGTTCCGTCTCCTCACCATCGGTCACGAGCTCAACCACCTTGCCGGCCTTCAGTGCCACATCACGCACCAGGCGTGTCAACTTCTGGAAGGTCGACTTGAGCGGCACCATCCGCATCGACATGCTCAGGTCCTGCAGTTCACGCATGATCTTGCCCGCCTGCGACACTTTCTTCACCAGCTCGTGTTGACCGCTGTTGGCGACGGCAGGGTCGGCCGCGATCATCGACTGCGCAATGACGAGTTCTCCAACCATGTCGATCAGCCGATCGAGACGGTCAGTGCGGACGCGGACGGACAAGTCGGCTTCAGTCTTCGCGCCCGCGCGTGAGACGGAGCTGCGCGCCGCCGCATCGATCGATGGCTCTGGCTCGCTCGGGGATGGCATCGGCGTGGCAGAGGGCAGATCACTCGCCGTCGCGCTCTGAACCACGGCACGCGTCTCGACGCCCGCCAGTACGGCATCGACGTTCAGCAGATCGTGCATCAGGGCAGCGTAGTCCGACGGTAGCGCGATCGGCTGCTGCGACTGAACCGACGCCTCGACGGCCACCAGGAACTCGCCGAGCACGTCGTTGGATCGCAATGAAAGATTGGCGACGGCCTGCGTGTACGGAAGTTCGCGGTCACGAACGCGACTGAGCAGTGACTCGGCGTGGTGCGCGAACTCCGCCAGTCGGTCAAGGCCCATGAAGGCGGCGGTGCCCTTCACGGTGTGGAACGCCCGGAAGACGGTATTGACCGCTTCGATATCGTCGGGGTTGGCTTCCAGCTCGAGCAGTGCGGCCTCCGCACCAGCCATCGAGTCACGGCTTTCGGCGATGAAGTCACCGAGGAGCGACAGATCGGCATCGTCCGGCACCATGCCACCGTCAGCGAAGGTGGCATGCACGATCACCGGTGCGGAGACGGCGGATGATGCGGCGACGGCAATCGAGGGAGCGACCGTGGTCGGTGCGACCGGCTGCGGCTCCACCGACGCGAGTGCGGTGGGACGAGCCGGTGGTTCGACCGGTGCGTCCATCGCCGCACTCAGCGCCCCGGCATCGCCGGCGTCGTGCACGATCGCGATCAGATCCGTCTTCGTGATCCGTGGCTCCCCACGGGATGCCTGTTCCGCGACCTTGATCGCCGCATCAATCGCTTCGCTCGCCTGCGCCAGCAGCGCGCCCGGGTCATCCGATCCGCCGAGCAGAATCAGACTGAGGGCGGTCGCCGCGTGCTGCGCATGCGCGCGCACCTGCGTCGACGCGGTGTCATCGAATACCGCGAAATGACGGAGCGTGTCGCGCAGCGCCTTGATGTCGTCGTGCTCATCTGGTTGCAGCTGGATGACGATGAACGCGGCATCATTGAGCTCGGCGGGAATCATCGCAGGCCGCCTGATCTGAGGACCATGCGCTTCCAGTCAGGCACCGGCGGCGCCGCGCCCGACCAGTGCATCCGCGAGTGCCTGGCGTGAATCAGCGTCCGAGAGGGTGGCATTCGGATCGAACGAGCGGGCGTCTTTCTGCGTGCGTAGTGCCACCACGGCGTCGTCTGGCGACTCGCTCGCCTCTCCGGATTGATTCCCAAAGAGATTCGAGATCTCGGTCAGGCGGCCTTCCATTTCTGCCAGCAACGATTGGACGTGCATGATCTGCTGGGACGTGATGTCCTGGAACTGCATGTGACCCATCACAGCGAACAACTCGTCGCGCAGATCACCGCGGATGCCTGCAGACTTCGCCGTGTCGGCCATTGCCTCTTCCGTCTCGAGGTCGTCGACCTTGGCAATCGCACGGTCGAGTGCGTCCATGATGTCGAGCGCCGCCTTGCCGGTGGCTGATGACACCTCGTCGAGCTTTTCGTTGGTATGGGCGAGACGCTCGGTGGTGGCGGCACGAATGCTCTCGCGTCCCGTCCGGATCGAGGCGATCATGCCCTGCACCTCGCCCATCGCCTTCACGAAGAGCGCGGGCAGGAGGGGCAGCACGCGATCCGAGGACGCGAGCGAGGCGGCCAGTGAGGACGGCGACGGGGCGGTGGTCGCGGTGGTTGACGCGGCCGGCCGCCGCGGCGCCAACTCGCCCAGCTCGGCATCGAGGAGCCTCAGCGTGGAGGCGGTATCGTACAACAGTTCTGACGCCCGTTCGTTGGCCATGGTCAGGCCGCCGGTGTGACGATGAGACTTTCGATCTTTTCCTTCAGCACCTGGGGGGTGAATGGCTTGACGATGTAGTTGTTGACGCCTGCCTCGAGCGCCGTGATGATGTCCTCCCGCACACTGCGTGCGGTGACCATCAGGACTGGCACCGTGCGACCGTCCTCACGTTGTCTGAGCGCCTGAACCAGTTCGGTGCCGGACATATTCGGCATGTTCCAGTCGGTAATGACAAAGGCGATCGAACTGTCGAATCGCGCCAATGCCTCGACGCCGTCGGCGGCCTCGACGCAGTTCGTGAATCCGATGCGCTGGAGCGAGTTGACCACAATCCGGCGCATCGTTGCTGAATCATCCACAACCAGGAACTTCATCGTCGATTCTCTGCCGTTGGCAAGTGGAGGACGGGCGCGGACACGCGCACATCCCAGGCGGGAGAACGGCAGTGGCGCCGTTCCGGGTACGGAGTGGAAAGTCTCATCCCGTGTACTAGTGTCGTCCGCTGGGCTGGCGTCTTGAGCGGGATGTGTGGCGCGTGAGTGAAACGCGATCAGGCGACACATGGATCAGGCTACCGACGTTGCGTCTCGGTCAGCGCCGCGTCAGGTCGCGCCACCGCAGCCGCGCTGCAACGGCGCGCTGCAACGGCGCGAGCGGTGTGCCGCCGGTTCAGCGAGCTCGCCGTGGTCGGGAACGAGGAACGGTCGTGCGGCATCTGCCACACGACCGTTCCGACTGCTGTTGGTACTGTTGGTACTGTTGGTACTGTTGGTACTGTTGGTACTGTTGGTACTGTTGGTACTGTTAATACTGTTGGCCCGGCTGCACCGCGATCGGTGTGCCGATCAGAGCTCGCCGCGGTCGAGAATGCGTTTCGCCACTTCGCCGGCCATCTGGGCGGTGTTGTAGGCACCCATCAGGATCCGCTTCTTCACGTCCTCGACACGTTCCGTGCTGCTCGCGGCACGCGTCGATGAACCAACCGCCAGCGCCCGTGCTTGATCGCTGAACGATACTGTATCCTGCGTGACGCGCTCTTTCGCGGCCGACTCGGTCTCGGCGCGACGAGCGGGCGCATTACGCTCACCGGCACCGGGCTTGCCGATGCTCAGTGCGTTCGGATCGATCCTGTCCTTTCCATTGATCTGCATAGTTGTCTACCTCCTCAGGGAGGGTATCGGCGGAAACGGATGAAACTTTAGTAATCTGCCGCCGCGGCGCGAGAAACCGCGGGTGACCCGGCCTGCTGCTCGGGCATATCCTCGATTTCCTGTGGGACGTTGAGGGGCGTCGGTCCCGTCATGGGCACGGGCCGCATCGGGCGTGGCGTCAGCCGCCGCGGCAGGTCCGCGCGTGGCACGGGTGCCAACGGCACCGCCTGATCGCGCAGCGCCGCGAGCAGGGACAGGCCGGCTGCGATGAGTGAAATCGAATCCTCGCGCCGTGACTCCGCACGCACGTCGATCGCGTGGGTCCAGCGGGGCGTCAGCATATGGCTGGAGATCTGTGAGGTCTGTGACATCATGGTGTCGACGCGCGAGCCGGCATCGTGCAACATCTGCGGCCGAGTCCGGTGGCACCCAGGATGGCGTTGCCGCCGCCGAGGGTCAGAGCACCACGTTGATTGCGCTGTGTACCGAGCCCTGCTGATACTCCTTCGAGGCCGACTGGCGGGCCTCGAGGAGCGAGAGTTCGGTAACGACCTCATCCCTGACTCGCTTGGCGACCGTACCTGCCTGGTGCCCGATCCGCACGCTGACCTGCGCCGCCGCGGCAACGCGCGCGACCATTTCGGCGGTCGGCGCCACTGCAGACTTCTCGCTCCAGGCGGTCATGGCGGCGGTGGCGGCATCGACAACACGACCACGCTGGTCGAGCAGGTCGTTCAGGGCCTCATCGTCTCCGTGTTCGATCGCGACGACGGCCGCCGCCGCCAGGTCATTCGCGCGGGCGAGCAGGTCGAGCACGGCGACGTCGGGCCCAACCGCCTCGTATCGCATCGGACGCTTACGCCGACGCCGCCAGAGGGGTCGCCTGTTCCTCGTCGAGCTGCTTGGCCGCAAGGGCAAAGGCCGTGCTGAGCGTATTGACGATGCCGATCAGGCGGCCAAGGCGCACGGCGTCACGACGGATGCCGACGTCGACCAGCTCGGACAGCACGAACCCATAGAGCATCGACAGATCGATGGCGATCTCGCCACCACGATCGATGTCCAGCGTGCCGAGGAGTTCACTGAGGATCTCGCGCGCCCGGCCCAGATTCGCGACGCGCTGCTCGATCTGGTCGTTGCGCATGGCGGTCTGGGCGCGCCGCATGACCACCTCGAGGTGTTCGAACAGGAGCACGGTCAGGCGGGCAGGTGACGCTGAGAGGACCTGCAGCTCCCGGTACTGCGTGGCGCGTGATGGGTAGGTCACGGTGGTCGAAGACTGTAAAGGTGGTTGATCAGCAAAAATCAGCGCGAACGGGTGACACCAGCGATCGACGATTGGAGCGAATTGCCCTGTGCCTGGAAGCGGCTGATGGCCAGTTCCATCGACGTGAACCGCGCCACCAGCGCCTCGCGTCGCGCCTCCACGCGAGCCTGCAGGTCGCGAACGCGCTTGTTCAACCGCGTGTTGGAATCGGTGATGGTGGTCACCGCGTTCGTGATCGTCCCATCGACCGCACGCGACGCGGCGGCGGTGGCGGTGACCGCCGCGTTGCCGATGCCGGCCGCGCCGAAGAGCGCCTGAATGCCGGAGAGATTGGCGCCAAGTGCCGTTCGCAGCGTGGTATCGCTCACTTCGATCGATCCGCTGCGGGTGAGCGTGAATCCCGCCTGGGCGCCCTTGCTGTAGTTACCGCCAGCCGGAACCTCCGTCCGCAACGACTGCGTGAAGGAATTCACCAGCCGGCGCAACGTACTGTTGCTCTGCAGTGGCTGACCCGACAACTGCTGACCGCTGGCGAACGACACGATGTCGTTATACGCCTTGGCGAAATCTTTCACACCCTTCACGGCCGCTTCGAGGTCGCGCGTCACGGTGAGATCGACTTCCGTGCCGACTTCCGATTGCAGCAGGTTGAGCGTGACGCCATCCAGCGCATCGCTGATCGCGTTCGTCGGCCGTGTCAGCAGCACCCCGTCAACGCGCACCTGGGCATCGCTGCCCCGGACCATGGCGCGCGATCGACCAATCGTCTCCGCGCTGAAGGCGCCCAGCAGGGCAACCGGTGCGCCACCAGCCGCCGGTGCCAGCGTCATCGACAGGCTGAGTCGTGAATCGCCGCCCGTGCCGTCGTTGAGTCGCAGTTTGCCATCGTGGTCGATGGACGCCGCCGCCGGGCGCGCGCCGCTGCCGAATCCCGTGCTACCGTCGTTCAGTTTCGACAGCAGGGTCTGCAGCGTATCAAGACCGCCGACGACGAAGGATGTCGTCACTGCCGTGCCATCACCGCGCAGTCCGTTGAACGTCAGTGTGTCGCCCACTGTGACGCCGAGCGAGACACCACCGGCGCGAAGATCCGTCAGCCGGGTCGTACCGTCGGCGACATTGTTCGTCGCATTCTGGAAGGCGAGCCCGGACGCAATCACCTGCTGCACACTCGATTGTGTGCCCGCCGCAAAACCCAGCGCTGCAATCGTGTCAGCGCTGGCGGGATCGCCCGACGCTGTCACATTGCCGCCGACACTCAACCGATACGACGCTACACCGCCGACACTTTCGCTCTGCACCTCTGCCTGACCGCCCGCCGCGCGGATCTTGGCCACGATCGACGCGATCGAATCAACCGTGAGGTCCACGCTGATGGTCTGGTTGCCAACCCGAATGCTGCTCGGGGGAGGCACGGTCACACCCAGGGCCGCCGCAATCGCCAACCCGGACGAGGGCACGGCACGTGACCGCGAATCGATGAAGCCGAGGTTGCGCAGCACCCCCTCGCTGCCATCGGTCAGCCCGGTGCCGCCACTGCCGACGGCATCCGCTGACAGCACCAATCGCATCTGTCCAGCCGCGCTCGAGAGAATCGACGCCGACACCTTGGTGGCCGTCGCGCCGGTGTTGAGTGCATTGATCTTGTCACGCACGCCATCGAGCGTATCGGTGGCCACGAGCGTGACCGTTTGTCCGGCAACGGCAAATGAACCAGTGAGGCCGAGCGCGATGGTCGAATCGCTGACGACGGCGCCGCTCAGCTTTTCGGCGCGCGCAAGGTCCACCACCTCGACGCGATACGAGCCTGGACGGGCGGCAGCGTTGGCCGATGTCGAGAGCAGGGTGCGGTTGGTCTGCGAGCTGGGCGACGCGGACGCCAGAAAGTTCGTGAACGCCGTGCCGAGCTTGAGGGCATTGCCCGCATCCTGCAGCTTCGTCACCAGGCCGGTCAGTTCGTTCCAGGCTGTCTTGCGCTTCTCCGCCAGGCTGATCTGCGTCTGAATCGGCGTCACCCTCCGGGCCGTGTCGGCCGCTGTGAGCTGATCCACCAGGTCACGCCACTGCACGTTTGACGCCAACCCTGAAACGTTGATGCTCGTCCCCATGATCGTCTCCTCCCCCAGTGCGCGGACCGGCCGTGACGTGCGATACGTTACGGCCGGCCAGCGTTATTCACGGTCGTCAGGTTTAGCGCAGGAGGCTCAGAACGCTCTGAGAGCTCTGGTTCGCCTGCGACAGCATGGCCTGCGCTGCCTGCGTGAGGATGTTGTTCTTGGTGTAGTTGGCCATTTCCTCCGCCATGTCGACGTCGCGGATCGTCGACTCGGCGGCCTTCACGTTCACGACTGCAGCCTTCAGGTTCTGCACGGTGTAGTCAAGGCGGTTCTGACCGGCACCGATCTTGGCCAGCACGCCGTTGATGCTGTCGAGCGCCGTGTCCACGTTGGCGATCGAAGCGGTGGTGGCGAGCGTCACCGAACTTGCCGCGAGCGCGGCGTCAACCGTCACCGAACCACCCGCGGTGCCGTCGCTGACCTGGAACGCCAGCGAGGTGAACACCGTCGACCCCTGGAAGTTGGTCGAGGAAATGATGCGATCGACTTCCGTACTGAGGGTGCCGATTTCCGCGTTCAGCGTGGCGGTCACCGAGCTGTTGTTGCCTGTCGATTCACGCTGAATGATCAGTTCCTTCTGACGCTCGAGGATCCGCTGGATCGTCTGCGCCGAGCCTTCCGCGATCTGCAGCATCGCATTGCCCTGCTCGGCGTTCGCCGCCGCAACCGTCAGCGAGCGGCTCTGCGCGCGCAACTTGTTGGCGATGGAGAGACCGGCGGCGTCGTCGGCAGCGCGGCTGATCCGCAGGCCCGACGACAGCTTCCGCATCGAACTGTCGGTCGCCATGGTGTTGACGAACGCGTTCTTGACTGAGTTCAGAGCACCAACGTTGGTGTTGATACGCATGGGACAAATCCTCCGTGATTGACTGTGGAGCATCCGTGCTCCAAACCAGGACCGCGAATCGGTCACCGGCTCCCCCACCAGTCTCGGCACGGGCACCACAGACTTGAGTGAATGGCCGGGACTGCTTCAGCGGCATCTGTTTTCGTGCCGATCCTCAACGCCACATGCCAGCATTCCCGCCCCTTCGACAGGCCACCCGGCCCGCCACGACGCAACCGCGCGACCGCGCGCTGGCGGAATGCCTCGCGGGTGCTCACGCAGTGAAGGCGGGCAAGATTGACAAGGCGATGATGCGATACGCCACGGCGGTAGCGTTGGCGCCACAGGATGCCGACGTGGCCGCCTTTCACGGGGTGGCATTGCGCCATGCCGGCCGTTTCAGGGAGGCGCAGCGCGAACTGATTCGCGCGATCGCACTCGATGTACGACGAGCAGACAGCTATACGCAACTCGCGCAGACGTACGTCATGGTCGGCGATCGGGCACAGGCAGCGCAGGCCTACATCGCGGCGGCAACGCTTCAGCCGGACAATGCCATCGCCTGGCGCGACGCGGCCGAAGCCTTCCGCCTCAGTGGTCGCCTTGCCGATGGACTGGACACCGCGCGTCACGCCGCAGCGCTGGCCCCGACTGACGCGACGATCGCCAACACCCTCGCGCTGCTCCTGCATCGCAACAATCAGCTGGACGCTGCGCTCGCACTCTGCGAGTCGGCGCGACAGCTGGCGCCCGATGACCGAAACCTCGCACTGACGCATGCGATGCTGCTTCGCACGTTTGGCGAGTACACACAGGGCTGGGCGCTGCACGAGCGGCGACTCGAGTTGCCCGAGCTCGCGCAGCGACCGTACCCCCCTGCAACGCCGCGCTGGAATGGAGGGCCGTTGACTGGCCGGCACATTCTCGTACGCGCCGAACAGGGGCTGGGCGATCAGGTGCAGTTCGCGCGCTGGGCCTGTACGCTGCGCGAGCGCGGTGCGACACGTGTCACGGTGCAGACCGCCACCCCGCTGGTACGCCTGCTGAGGACAGCACCGTTCCTCGATGACGTGGTGGCCGCCGACCGTCCAGCACCGCCGCACCACGTCCACGTTGACGTCATGTCACTGCCACATCTGCTGGGCACTGGCAATGACATGCTGGCCGGCATGGTCCCGTATCTGCATGCACCGGACGACCCGCCATCAGTCGTGCGCACCTTGCCCGACCGACCGAGCGGCGCACGACGGATCGGCGTCGTCTGGGGCGGCACACCATTGCACACCGAGGACCGGTCACGCTCCATGCCGCTCAATGCGATGCTGCCGCTGCTGGCGCGACGGGACCTGCAGATCGTGGTATTACAGCAGGGTGCAGTACGCGAGCAGCTCAACGAACTGGCGCCGGCGATCCGTGCCTCGCTGCTCGATGTCGCCCTGGAGTGCGGCGACATGGGAGACACCGCGCACATCATGACGGCCTGCGACATCGTACTCACCGTCGATACGTCCGTTGCACATGTCGCGGGCGCACTTGGATGCGCGACCTGGGTGATGGTCTCCGAGCCCGCCGAGTGGCGGTGGGGCATCGCGCGCAGTGACTCACCATTCTATCCCACCCTGCGCGTCTTCCGGCAACCACGGCCCGGTGACTGGACCGGCGTCATTCAGCAGGTCAGCCAGGCGATCGATGCGCTGCCTCCACTGTCCGCGGGCGGCGCGTGACGCACCGTCAACACGCTGCGCGCCGCCGTGAGGTCGTAGCGCCAACGCGCACCTATGACAGGCAGGTCGCCGACGCCGATACGCTGCGCCGAATGGGAGCGTACACGGAAGCGCTCCAGGCATTTCACGCCATCGCGCGTGCGTTTCCCCATCGGAGTGATGCCAGCAACAACCTCGCCGGTATGCTGCAGGCCACCGGGCACCCGACCCACGCGCTGCAGGCGGTATCGCGCGCACTGGAGCTCGATCCGACGAACGTGGCAGCGCTGCTCAACTCGGCCGAAATTCTCAAGGATTTCGGCGACTGGCACATGGTCGCCCAGACCTACGACGCCGCGTTGGCACTGCAACCCCTGTCACCCGTGATCCGCTTCGGCCGGGCGCTGCATCTCCTGCTGCTCGGGCAATGGGCCGAAGGGTGGCGTGAGCACGAAGCGCGGTCGCTGGTGCCAGGCCAGCTGCTGCGGCGGACGGCGCTGACGTCCCCGGTCTGGGATGGATCGCCACTTGCTGGACGCCGGATTCTGCTCGACCATGAGCAGGGGCTGGGCGACCAGATCATGTGCGCCCGATTTGCTGCCGACGTCGCGGCAGGCGGCGGCAAGGTCACGATCCGATGCAGCGCACCGCTGGCGATGCTCTTCGAATCACTGACGGGTGTGGACGCGGTGAGCATCGAAGGCAGCGCCGTTCCGCCGCACGACGTGCACGCAAGTCTGATGTCGCTGCCAGCGCTGCTGGGTGTGACATCGCCCGACATGATCAGCGGTGCACCGTACCTGCGCCCGTCCGGTACCTGCCCCGAACCGATCCGCGCCGCACTCTCGACGCCGGCGCCAAAGGTCGGCCTGGTCTGGGCCGGCAATCCGCAACATCGCAACGATGCGCGGCGCTCACTGCAGCCTGCGCTCCTCGCACCACTGCTCGAACTCGAGTCCGTGCAATTCGTCGCACTGCAACGGCACGATGGAAGAACGCCGTTGCCGGGGCCGCTGCGTGGCCGCGTCACCGACCTTGGTGCAGCGCTCGGCACACTCGACGATAGCGCGCACGCACTGCTGCAGCTCGACCTCCTCATCACCGTCGACACCGCCGTTGCGCATCTCGCCGGTGCGCTCGGCGTTCGGACACTGTTGCTGGTACCGTTCGTCCCCGACTGGCGCTGGATGGTGAACCGGGCCGACACACCCTGGTATCGTTCGGTGCAACTCCTTCGCCAGGCGACGCTGTTCGAGTGGGCGCCGGTCGTCGGCGCCGCGCGCGACCAGGTCGCGACCCTCACCAGAGCATCCACATGACCGCCTTGCTGTCCGACGATACCACAGCAATCACGCTCTGCGCCGAAGGCGCGCTGCTGGCCGAGGCGGGCGATCTGGCGGGCGCGATCGCCTGCTATCAGCGTGCCGTCGAATGTGCTCCGTCACTGCTGCCACTGCACATCATTCTGGCCAACGCGCAGCAGCTGTATGGTGATGTGCTCGAGGCCCGCGCCACGCTGCGGCGCGCCATTCGCATCGCTGACCGGCCCGATGCCGAGGCCGAGTACACGCTCGGCAAGGCGCTCGTCGAGGCCGGGGCGGGGGCGGACGCCGTGCCCTCCTTTCGCCGTGTACGAGCGGCGCACCCCGCCGATCCCGCGGCGTCCGCCGGCCTCGCCGCTGTCCTCCGTGACGCGCAACAGCCAGACGACGCGTGGATCGAGGTGCAGCATGCGCTGCGCTTGTCGCCGGCCGATCCAGTGACGCTCTTGACGGCGGCATTGATTCGCCATGACCTGGGCGATTTCGCTGATGCGCTCGCGTTCTGCGATAAGAGTCTGGCCGTGCGCCCGGCGTCCACCTCAGCGCGTGTCACGCGTGGTTATCTGCGACACCTGCTGGGAGATGCGAGCGGAGGATGGAGCGACTTCGAGTCGCGCGCGCTTCCCCGACCCGAGACCGATGCGCAGCTGTGGGCTGGCGAGTCACTCGCCGGCCGGACGTTGCTCCTCCTCGGTGAGCAGGGCGTTGGCGACCAGTTCCAGTTCCTTCGCTACGCGCAGCATCCGCGAATTCTGGCCGCCGATCGGGTGGTGATCGCGTGTCAGGCCGAGGCAGTCCCGCTGCTGCGCGCGGCGGGGTTCGACGCCGTGTCACGGGATACCATCGTCGAGTCGGAGGTCTACGCTCCGCTGCTCTCGCTGCCGATGCTGCTCGGCGTGGATGTGTCGTGGCGTTCGGCCAGCGAGCCATACCTGCTTCTGCCCGGTACCGACCGACTCGAACCGCGGCGCATCCGCCGTGTAGGCGTGGTCTGGGCCGGCAATCCGGCTCATCGTAACGACGCGGTGCGCTCCATCGCGCCCTCGCTCATCCATGCGCTGCTGCACACACATCCTGCGGTGCAGTTTGTCTGCATGCAGCGCGGCGTAGCTGATGACTCCATGCCATCCGCGACCTGGGAGCGACCGGTACATGGCGACTGGCTTGCGACCGCCCGTGAACTGAACGCGCTGGATCTTCTGATCACCGTGGATACCGGCATTGCGCACCTCGCGGGCGCGCTTGGAATGCCCGTCTGGATTCTGCTTCCGCGCGTGCCGGACTGGCGCTGGGGAAGCAGCGGCAACAGCACCGCGTGGTATCCGACCGCACGGCTGTTCCGGCAGCCGGTACGCGGTGACTGGGCTCGGGTGCTGACGAACGTCAGCGCCGCCTTGAGCGGCGCAGCGTTGTAGCGTTCTATCGTTGTTGCGTTCTATCGTTGTAGCGTTCTAGCGCCGCTCAGGGCAGTGCTGACCGGCGCTCCGCTGCCTGCCGTGAACGTGTACTCAGTCGATCGTGACCGGGTAGTGCATACCGTATCGCGAGTCGGGTAACACCACCTGACGCCCGTGGCGATGGTCGCGCGTTATGATGACCGGGCTCTGGAGGTTGGCGGCAACCGGAATGCCAGCCTCGAGCTCCACCACGACCAGCACCAGCAGCGCGTCGTGCACCGCCGCCGCGCCAAGCGCCGCGAGATCTGAGACGGGGATGTCGACCTCGAAGTCAGGAACAATGACGAATGGATCTGCCAGCAGGAAAGTCAGGTCAGGATCATCGACGCTCTGCAGCCAGACGAGTTCCTCGCGCTGGGTCTCCACCAGCGCAAATCGGTGCAACGACCGGAACCCCGGCAGCCCTGCAGGAAAGGTCACGATTGTGTCCGGACGAATCTCGAGCGGTCCGAGCAGGATCGACGACAATTGCAGCAGATCAGCCGACGCCATGGGTGCGCTCATCGCAGGTAGTCCAGCACATTGAGGTTGAGCACCTTGTTCGCGGCGCTGAGCGCGGCCTGATAGGCGGTCTGCGCCTGCGCAAAGTTCGCCGAAGCGTCGGCGAGATCGATGTCATGGAGCGAAGATCGACGTACTCGCGTGTCGAGCGTCGATTGCAGTCCCTGTGCCCGGATGGTCTCATACTGATTGACCTTGGCACCGATCTCGCCCAGCAGCCGGCCGATCCTGTCGCTGGCCGTCTCGAGCGCCGGCAGCGCCAAGGAGATCCCTGGGACGTTGTTTGACCCCAGCGCATTGGAGAGATCCCGCAGCGCGACCATCACGCCGGTGTCGATGAACACCTCGTGTGCATTGTGGTTCGGCGACGAGATCACACTCGCCTGCACTTCATACTTCGGGTTGGTGAGTGGCGTGGCGTTGACGGCGTATGGCGGTATCGAGTTCGGCGTATTGGCCAGCGGCTCTTCCGTCACGCGTGACGCACCGAAGAGGTAGCCGGTGTTGAAGCGCGTGTTGCCAAGACCAATGGCCGCTTCGATCAGCTGGTCCACCTCCGCCTTCACGATCAGCCGTGTCTCGGCAGACGCGGTCGACCCGATCTGTTGCGACGCCAGTTCACGTGCCCGCTCCGTAATGAGCTGCACGCTGTTCAGGACGCGATCCTCCTCACTGGCCCGGGCAATCGCGAGATTTCCGTTTCGCTCGTACTGCGCGTAGGCGGCGAGCGCTGCGTCGGCGCGGAGCACGTCCGCGGTGGCCGCCGGATCCTCCGAGCCCCGCTCGAAGCGCCGACCGGTCGCGGCCTGATCCTGCGCCTTGACCAGGCGCTGGAGATTCCCCTGGATGTAGTCCAGCTGTGCGCGATGAGCCTGCGATGTGGTGACCCGCATCGGATCCATCCCAGATGAATGAGAACTTTCCAACCAAGCCGCTGGCAACATCCTGCCTGACGCGCCTTGCACCCGCGAATTGCGGTTCTACTGTTGTGAGGTATCGGACGGGAGCTTTTGCCGCTTGAGCCTGTGTGCCCATGCGGCAGCCGTTCGTCCGCGAGACGTCAGCGCAGGCGTCGTCGCCTTTCCACCTCGCCGCACCCCTGCATGGCCACAATCCTGTACGTCGATGATGAGCCCAGTATCGGCCTGATTCTCGAGGATACGCTCGAGCAGGCCGGACACACGCCGATTGGCGCGCGCAACGTGCCGGAGGCGCTGCAGGTGCTGGCCCGGGGCGACATCGATCTCGTCATCTCCGACTACCGCATGCCAGGGCTCTCGGGGCTCGAGTTTCTCTCGCTGCTTCGTCGCGAGGGCTACGACGTGCCGCTGATCATGCTGACGGGGTACGCCTCGATCGAGCATGCCGTGGCCAGCATCAAGGCTGGCGCGGTGGACTACATCACCAAGCCGGTGCGTCCGCAGCAGCTCGAGCTGGCGGTGGAGCAGGCGCTGGAGCTGGTACGCCTCCGACGCGAGAACGACGCACTCCGCCGCGAGGTGATGGAGTTCCGGAACGAACGGCAGATCATCGGCGATTCACAGGTGATGCGTCGCCTGATGCAGACGGTGGCAATGGCGGCACCAACCCGTGCCACCGTGCTGTTGCAGGGAGAATCGGGAACCGGCAAGGAGCTGCTGGCACGCGCACTGCACGATCAGAGTGAGCGGCGCGACAAGCCGTTCATTCAGCTCAACTGCGCGGCGCTGCCGGAAGGACTGATCGAGAGTGCCCTGTTCGGGCACGAAAAAGGGGCATTCACCGGGGCGCTCAAGCGCGTCGAGGGAGCCTTCGAGCGCGCGCACCGCGGAACGCTGCTGCTCGACGAAGTGAGCGAAATGCGGCTCGATCTGCAAGCCAAGCTGTTACGTGTGCTGCAGGAACAGGAGTTTGAACGTGTTGGCGGAACGAGCCCGATCCGGGTCGATGTGCGCATCATTGCGACGACCAACCGCAAGCTGCAGGCGGACGCCGCCAATGGCACCTTCCGGCAGGACCTGTATTATCGCCTGAGCACCATTCCGATCCTGATCGCACCGCTGCGCGAGCGACCGGAAGACATTCCACTGCTCGCCTATCGCTTTGTGATGCGCACCGCGGCCGACGTCAAGAAGGATGTGAAGGGCATCACACCGGAAGCGATCGCGATGTTGCAGCGATATCCCTGGCCAGGCAACGTGCGCGAGCTGCAGCACGCGGTGGAGCGTGCCGTGATTCTCTCCAACGAGACCATGCTGTCGCCGGATGCATTCGACGCGGTGCGGTACGGGCTCGATGTCGCGAGCAGCGTGATGTCACCGACACCGCGCGGCGGTGGACCAGTGGTCCGACCCACCCCATTCGGCTCGGCACCGGTTGCCGCCGGTGCCGACGGAGTCTGGCTGGGGACGCTGAACGTGAATGAGGCGGAGACGGCGCTGATTCAGCGCGCGCTGGAGGCGGCGGGCAACAATCGGACGCGCGCGGCCGAGCTGCTCGGCATCAGCGTGCGCACGCTGCGCAACAAGCTGAATGGACCGGGGCGTTCGGGTGAGCATGAGGCAGTGGACGAGGAACGGGACGCGCCGTAATTGCCCGGTCACGTCTTTCGATCATCGCTGTGCCTGGGGTTTTGCCTTCACAGGTCCTCGACGCGTCCGTGCCACCGGTCGCCGATTCCGACCCGCAGCGATGGTCGAATCCAGGACCACGCAGTTCAAGGGCACAGGCCCGGCAGTGCCTTTCTTCACCGCCACCGCCGGCCCGCGGCAGACCACATCCTCAGCGCGTACCTCACGGGTCGGAATCGCGCCTTTGCGCGGTGCAGGCTTCACGCCGACGGACGCATACAGCGAGTCAGGGAGATACAGCACCCCGCCTTTCATCACCAGCTCCGCGCGACGGAGGTCGCGCATACGCCGCGATGGATCGCCGTCGACGAGCACCAGATCCGCCAGCTTGCCAACCTCGATGCTGCCCCACTGTGCATCATGCTTCATCACGCGGGCGGCGCCCAGCGTCGCGATGTAGAGAATGTCGGTATTGGGGATGCCGGCTTCGGAGTAGAGCTCGAGCTCGCGGTGCAGCGAGAACCCGGCCGTCGCATCGGTACCGGCGACCAGACGCACACCGGCCAGATGGAGTTTCCTGACCAGGCGTTCCATCGCGATGAAGCTCGTGCGGTAGACCGGCTCGAGTGCCGGCGTGGTGGGCAATCCACCCGTCAGAAGTGCACGACGCGCAATCGGCGGCAAGCGCGTTGCGACGGGGAGTGACGCCTGGTCGAGTGAGCCGGCACGCGCGGTGAACAGCTGCTCGAAGACATTCAGGGTCGGCTCGACGACGACATCGCGCTCCTTGAGCAGTGCGATGAAGCGGTCCACGCGGTCGCTCCGCAGATCGACCGACGCGGCGCCCCGTGCCACTGCCGTGAACCGCGCTGGCGTCCGGGTGTCGATGATGGAATCGGTGAGGAAATTCAGAAAGAGAAAGTCCGCGTGCTGCAACTCGTCCGCGCCGGCACGCACCATCTGCTCGGCTGTCATGCCATACGGCACCTGCCCGCCGACGCGAAGCCCCTTGTCGTGCGCGGTGCGCACGATGGTCGGGAAGAGCTGCGGATCGAGCGACGAGTAGACCTTGATCTGTTCGTAGCCCTGCGCCGCGTACGCTTCGACGGCAGCGCGGGCTGCGTCACGCGTCGAGACGAGCACCTTTGACGGACCGGCAAACGGGCCGGGCCCGTCGATGAATCCGGCCGCCAGCACGCGGGGACCGAGGAGGACGCCGTCGTCAAAACGTTTCCTTCGCGCGAGCAGCTCGTCGCTGTCGTTCGCCAGATCGCGCACCGTCGTGACACCCGCCGCCAGGTGGAGCAACCCGTCGTCGTCCTGCACATGGACGTGCATGTCCCACAAGCCAGGCAGCAGCGCCTTGTTGCCGGCGTCGATGATCTCCACGTCGGACGGCAACGGCACCGCGCCGTCGTCACCCACCGCGATGATCCTGTCGCCGCGGACGATCACCGTCTGCGACGGCTTCATCTGCCGTGTGGCGGCATCGAACAGGTGTGCGTGGATGATCGCGACCGCGCCGCGTGGCGTCCGTGCGAGGGTTCGCGCGGCCACCGAATCGCGGCCACGGGATGCCGCGGTCTGGGCGGCGATCAGTTCCGCCTGCACCGATTCGAAGCCGCGCCGGATCACCATCTGCCAGGAACTGCCACGCGCGAAGAGACGACCCTCGGCGTCGAGCCAGAGGACTTCCGGCGTCAACCCCAGGCCGCTGATCTCGTGCGGCGTGATGCGACGTGATCGTTCGCCGGCCGTGACGGTCCGCGACGCACCGCTGGTGAGCGAGGCGCGCCCTTCAGGCAACAGTGCCGTCGCCCTGGCTTTCGTCAGCAGCATCGCCCTGGCAAGGGAGGCGATATCCGTCGGCAGCGTTTCGATCGGGAGATAAAAGCCCGACCCGGGAGTCGTGCGGCCCGCCGCCGATTCATTCCGCCAGGTGAGCAGCGGGCCTGCGATCTGCACCATCTCGCGGACAGGCACCTTGAGGTAGTTCACGCCACCCAGCTGCATGCCGACTGGCAGCCCCGCCTTGTCGAGCTTGAGCGTCTGCGTCAGCGACGGGCCGCGTCCGCGATCGTTGTAGCTGAAATTCGTAGTGACGGTGCCACCACTGTCGGGCCACTGCCGCAGTCTGCCAACGGTGCGACCGGCCATCAGAACCGTGTATTCCAGCGTATCGCCGGTGCTGGGCGCCTCCAGCGGCGGGCTGGCAACTGCGGCTGAGGGGAGCTCGGCCGGGATGGAGCCGATCCGGGCGGCTTCGGTGGTCCGCACTGTCCCCGCGCCCTGCGAGCGGCAGGCAGTGAGGGCAACGCCCAACAGGGCAATCGAACGACGCACCGGCAGCGACATGGGACGGACGAATGGGCTGGACGAGACCGATCGAGGACACACCGGACGCCCGGCACCGATTCAGGTGGGCGTCCAATCTCATGATCAATCTGTAGCAGCTTCCAGGCCGTCGGGACCGCCGGAGCACAACCGGGGGCCAGGACCCACGCCGAACGCGACTCGCCGGGTCATCGGGGCGGTCATCGACGAGCGGTCATCGCCACCTGCCGACGCCGGCAGGTCGAGCGCCCGCCGGCGCCGCCTGGCGCACAGCCGGCACGATGCTGCCCTTACACGAATGCCCCGTGCCCAGTCAGCGCACGCCCGACAATCAGCGTATTGATCTCGTTCGACCCTTCGTATGAATAGATCGCCTCGGCATCCGCGAAAAACCGCGCGACCGAGTGATCGAGGAGAATGCCATTGCCGCCCATGGACTCCCGGGCCAGCGCCACCACCTCGCGACACTGCGCCGCACAGAACTGCTTGGCCAACGCGGAGTGGTGTTCCTCGCAGCGGCCGGCGTTCTGAAGCCGGCTCACCTGCAGCGCCATCGCCTGCATCGACGACAGCTTGCCAACCATCTTCGCCAGCATCGACTGGATCAGCTGGAAACTGCCCAGCGGACGGCCGAACTGTGTGCGACGCTGCGTGTAGGCCAGCGCCCGCTCGTACGCACCCGCTGCGCAACCGACGGCGATCCATGCCACACCCACACGGGTCATGCCGAGCACGCGCGCAACATCCTTGAAGCCATTGGCACGCTGCAGGCGATTCCTCTCGCTGACGTGCACATGGTCGAGAGTGATATGCCCGTTCTGCAGCGTCCGCTGCGCGATCTTGCCTTCCATCTTCCTGACCGAGTAACCAGGCAGGCTCGTTTCGACGATGAATCCCTTGACCTGTTGATCAGCAACATCGCGGGCCCAGACGACCACGAAATCGCCGAAGGTGGAATTTCCGATCCAGCGCTTTTCGCCATCGATGATCCAGGCGTCACCATCGCGCCGGCATGTTGTCGTAATACCGCCAGCAACCCCTGACCCGACGTCAGGTTCAGTCAACCCGAATGCGCCGAGCGATTCCCATCGCCGCATCTTCGGAAGCCACTCATCCTGCTGCTCTTTCGAGCCACAGAGCAAAATTGACCCGAAGGCCAGTCCTCCGTGGACACCGAGAAAGGTCGCGAACGAGCAGTCGACGCGCGCCAGTTCCATCGTGAGCACGCCTTCCGCGACCGAATCGTGACGGACGGATCCGTCGTCGGAGATCGGAAAGATCGATGCCAGCAGATCGAGCGACGCGAACGCCGGGATCAGATGGTACGGAAACTCCGCCCGCTCCCAGTAATCGTTCGCGATCGGATCGACTTCACGCTCCATGAACTCCCTGGCGCGCAGGCGAGCGGATTCCAGATTCGCCGGCAGGTCGCGTAGCAGGTGGAGAAAATCCACATCGATCTCGGGGGCAGCGGGCGCGGCAACCTTCGCCTTCACGAGCGAGCGTTTGGCCCTGGCCAGCGCCGGGCCGTCGAGCGCCAGAAGCTGCTCGAGCACCGGGGCCAGCTCAGGCCGGTCGGACAACCTGGCCACGATCGCCGCGATGCGAGGATCGATCTGCGTCAGGAGTTCGGTCTGTGACAGAATCTCGGTAGCCATGTTCTGCAATCCTGCGGCGGCGCAGGCGGGAAACGTGTGAACGGGAACAGCGGAAACGGATGCGAGCCACAGTGCACGGCAAAGGACTTCCGCGCCTGCGCCTCGTCACGCACCGCCGAAGCTATCGGATACGCGTATCAGACGTACAACCGCCACACCGCCGGGTGGTTCCATTCGGGCCTCGCGTCGAGTTCGGTGATCCGAGCGGCAAGACACGCCACATCCCGCACGGCACAACTTGCCGGAACAGCCAGCTCTGCCATGCGACGACCCGCGCCACCGACGACCAGGCGCACCGCCGGACAGGCGCGCAACATGTTCTGAAACAACAGGTTCCAAAGCTCAGCCCGGCACTGGGCGCGCCCGGGACTCAACTGGCACCGGCCGTGCTTTCTCCTGATCCCGACGCGTGTCCTCTCACCTCGGTTCCGGATCATGGCGCTCTTCAACTTCATCAATCGGGTCTCCTCGGCCGGCTCCATCAAGGAAGCCATGGATCAGAGTGTGCTCCGGCATCGACAGATCGCCGATCGCGTCGCGAACGCGACACTCGTGAACAAGGATGGCTTCGCCCTGCCGGCTGGAAGTACGGCCGCGGCGGCGGTCTCTGGTGAGCGCGGACCGGTGGATACCGAACAGGAGATGGCCGCGCTGGCGAATGAACAGCTCTATTTCGAAACCGCGGCAACTCGGCTCAAGGGGACGTACGACTCGATTCGCCGCGCGCTGCGGGATCGCTGAAGCCGATGACAAAGCTTCCAGGTTTGCTGCCGTTCGTTGGCGGCCCCGCGATCAAGCCGATGTTCCGCGCACTTGGCATCGCCGCCAGCGGCATGTCAGCACAGCGCACCCGCATCGAAGTTGCCGCCAGCAATCTCGCCAACGCCGACGTCACGCGTGGTGCGGACGGCAAGGCATACAATCGGCGCGTGGTGCAGCTCCGTACCGCCACCAGTGACGACCGTGAGGCGAGTTTCCGCTTCCCGAATCAGTTGCCCTTCACCACCGCACCGTTCGGCACGTCGCAATTCGGCGTCCCTGCCGGCACCGCACCGTCGTCGCCGCGTTCGGTCGACGATCCGAACTACGGCGTCGTGGTCGACAGCATTCAGGAGGACACCACGCCGGGTGCCCGGGTACACATGCCCGGCCATCCGGATGCGGATGCCGAGGGCTACGTCACGCTCTCGAACGTCAGTCGCACGACGGAGCTCGTTGATCTGCTCGACGCTCGCCGCGTGTTCGAGGCCAACGCGACGGTTTTCCAGTCGGTGAAGCAGTTGCTGCGCAAGTCGATGGACCTCTGATCATGTCGATCTCTTCGCTCACAGCCCACTTGCCGGCGACGGCGGGTGCCCTGCCGGATCTGTTCCGGCGCAACGATGGTCTGGCCGCGCGCGGCGACGAGGCGACAGCCTCACCCGGTGCCGGTGACCCGACCTTCACGCACGACGAGCAGCGTGCGCTCTCGACGCGCGCCTCAGACGATACGACCCGATTGCTCGCGCGTCGCGCGGCACTCGGCCCACTGACATACGGAACTCGCATGGCGTCGTCTGACGACCGCACAGCTGCGCCGATTGGCATGCGCGGCGCCCATCTCGACGTTCGGGGCTGAACATGACGATCGATCGCTTCGGTGCCTTCGCACAGCGTGTAGCAGAATTCGGCCTGCCCGGTGAGGGCGGCCGGTCCGTGCCGGTCCTCCCCGAACCCAGCGGCGGTGGCGCGTTCGGCGACGTCCTGACGCGCGCCGTCAACGAAGTCAGCGCGGCCCAGGACATCAGTGGTGAGACGACGCGACGGTTCCTCAACGGCGAGCAGGTGGAATTGCATCAGGTGATGGCCGCCTCCAGTGAAGCCGGCATCGCGCTCGATACCCTGATCGAGCTTCGCAACAAGGTCATTGAGGCCTATCGGACCGTCATCACCATGCAGAACTGACCGTGATGCCTCCCGCACTCGAGCAGCTGTTCGACCGCATCGGCGGTATCCGTCGCGTTGCGATGCTGGGCATCGGCGTGATCGCACTGGTGGCGATCCTCGGCGTCTCGCGCTGGGCCACCAGACCAGACCTCGTTCCGGCATTCAGCGGAATCCCGCTGGAGAGTGTCGGCAAGATGACCGATGCGCTCGACGCCGCCGGCGTGACGTACCAGCTGGAGCGTGGCGGAACCGACATCATGGTCGCGGCCACCGACCTGGCCCGTGCGCGCGTCGTGCTCGCATCCTCGGGGCTGCCGGCACAGGGTCGCCCCGGCATGGAGCTGTTCGATCAGCCCAGCTGGGGCATGACCGACTTCGCACAGAAGATCAACTATCGCCGCGCGCTGGAAGGAGAACTGGAGCGCACGATCAGTACGATGAAGGGAATCGAGCGGGCACAGGTCCACCTCGCGATCAAGGAAACACAGGCGTTCCGCCGTGCGGGTGATGCACCGGCCGAAGCCAGCGTCGTCGTGAAGCTGCGTAACGGGCAGCGCCCGGAAGCCGACGTGGTACGCGGCATCTCGCAGCTCGTGGCCAGCAGCATCGACAACCTCGAGGCACAGCGTGTGGCCGTGCTGGATGATGCCGGGCGCCTGCTGTCGCGCATGCTGGACGCCAACGACCCGGCGTCACTCAGCAGCGCACAACTCGAACAGCAGCGGGCGGTGGAAGATCATCTGGCCGAGAAGGCCAGCGCGATGGTCAACCAGATCGTGGGCAATGGCAACGCGACGGTGACCGTCGCCGCCGACCTGAGTTTCGATCAGGTGGAGCGGATGTCGCAGGTGATCGATCCGGAGAAGCAGGCCCTCAGCACCGAGCAGAAGGCGGAGATCACGCCAGGCACCGATGGCGGCGCCGGATCGACGAATGTCGCCAGCAGCTATGACAATTCACGCACGGTCGAAACCATCAAGTCCGCCACCGGTGTCGTCAAGCGGCTCACCGTGGCCGTCCTGGTCAAGGATCGCATGGACACCAAGGGCGTGAGCACCACGCGTCCGCAGGCCGAGCTGGATCAGATCACCGCGCTGGTGCGGAATGCGGTCGGCTTCGATTCAACCCGCGGCGACCTGGTGAAGGTCGTCAGTACACCATTCGAGGGCATCACGGCGATTCCCCCCGAGACGACTGGCGAGAAGGCGATGCGCACCATCCAGCAGTTGCAGCGTCCGGCGCTTGGCCTGGTTGGGCTGGCGCTGGCGGTTCTGATCGCACTGACCGTGATGAAGAACCTGAAGGCACAATCGGCTGACGCGCGCGCGATGGCGATTGCCACGGCGCGAGCGCCACAGCTGAACAGCGTCGGTCAACCGATGGGGCAACTCGGTGAGCGTTCTGACGACGGTGAGGAAAGCACGCCGGTATATCAGCCGGTGCGCATGCCCGTGAACCCGCTCAAGGAACGCGTCGTGGCAACGGCAGAAGCCTATCCCGACGTCTCGGCCAAGATTCTCCGGAACTGGATCCGGAATGGCTAACGCCGTCGCCCGGATGCCCCGGGAGCTCACCTTCGAATCGCTCAATGGGCGGCAGAAGGCAGCGCTGCTCTGCCTGGCGCTTGGCACCGATACCGCGGCCAAGGTCACGCAGAAGTTGTCCACCGACGAAGTGGACATGCTGTCGTATGAGATCGCGCGCATGGACGAAGTCGCCGGTCCGGTGATCGATCAGGTACTCGAGGAGTGGATCGAGTCCGCGATCGGCATCGGGTCACTGTCGAACGGCGGAGTGGAATTCGCGAAGGAAGTACTCGAAAAGGCGTTCGGCGCCACCAAGGCCGCCGGCATCCTGCGACGCGTCCAGGGGCAGCTGGCCGACACCGCCGGCCTCACGCGGCTCCGTCGTGCCGACCCGCAGCAGTTGGGCAACACGCTGCGCAATGAGCACCCGCAAACCATCGCACTGGTGCTGGCGCATCTCGACCCCCAGCAGACGGCCAGCATCCTCAAGGAAATCCCGTCGTCGAAAGGTGGCGAGGTTGTCTTTCGCATGGCCGGCATGGAGAAAGTGCAGCCCGAGATGCTGATGCTGATCGAGAAGCACATCGGCTCCGAAGCGTCGTCGATCATGGCGGAAGGCACCGTCTCGGGCGGTCCGAAGGCGGTCGCCGAGGTGATGAACTTCATCTCTGGTGCCCTGGAGAAGGAATTGCTCGAAGGCGTGGAGGAGCGCGATCCGGAACTCTGCGAAGTGATCAAGAACCTCATGTTCGTGTTCGAGGATCTCAACTCGCTGGACGACAAGGCAATCCAGCGTGTGCTGCGCGAAGTCGAAGCGAAGAGTCTGGCCCTGGCGCTCAAGGCCGCGAGCCCGGAGCTCAAGGCAAAGATCCTCGGCTGCATGTCGCAGCGCGCAGTCGCGGCACTCCAGGAAGAGATGGAGATGATGGGGCCGGCGCGCCTGAAGGATGTCGAGGCAGCCCAGACGGCGTTCGTGGCACAGGTCCGTCGTCTCGAGGAGATGGGCGAGATCGTCATCGGCGGCAAGGGAGGCGATGATGTCCTCATTTGAACCGCTCTTCACATCGGCGCATCGCACGCGGATCACACCGCGCACCGTTGCGGCGCAGTCGGCCACGGAACTCTGGATGCCGATCCAGCTGGGTACCGACGGTCCACGGATCACGTCGGTCTTCGGCGAGGATCTCGACGATGCACACGACGGCCACGCGACCGTCGCGGCGGCGGCCCAGGCTGCGACGGAGCTTGCCGCAGCACAAGCACGTCAGGCGGAACTCGAAGCGCCGTACCTGCGCGGAGTTGCGGACGGACGCGAACAGGGTGAGCTGGCCGAGCAGGCACGTTTGCGCGGGGCCATGATGGCGGCGGAAAGCGCGCTGGACGACATTCGCATCGGCGAGGCGCGATGGCTGGCAAACATCGAGGAGAACATCGCAGCAATCGCGGTCGCCGTGGCGCACCAGATCGTCACTCGTGAGGTGACCGTTGCCTCGGATACCGTGGTCGACCT
This sequence comes from uncultured Gemmatimonadaceae bacterium, assembly GCA_964392395.1. Classification (GTDB taxonomy): domain Bacteria; phylum Gemmatimonadota; class Gemmatimonadetes; order Gemmatimonadales; family Gemmatimonadaceae; genus JACMLX01. The sequence goes on along the minus strand of CAYMQV010000002.1, from coordinate 36,024 downwards.
GGTGACGCGCGGGGTGCAGGAGTTCGGGCTCGATCAGGCGCTTTCCATTCGCGTCAATCCAGGCGATCTGGAAGCGCTGTACTCGGTCGAGCGCGACGGCGAGGCCGCGACAGCAATAACGCGCGGCCGCGAAGTCCGCTGGGTCAGCGACGCGCGCATCGAACAGGGCGGCTGCGTCGTCGAAGGTCGTGAGCGCATCGTGGACGGACGCGTGGATACCGGGCTCGAGCGCCTTTATCGCCGGCTGACGTACACCAATGCCTGACACACTCGTCGCGCGCGAAATGACGCGCCGCATCCTGGACATGCCGCGCATGCACACCTTCGGGCGCGTTGCGCGCGTGGTGGGACTCGCAATCGAAGTCAGTGGCCTCGAGATGGGTCTCGGCGAACTGGCGCGCATCTCGAACACCAACGACGCGCGTTCCGTGCTGGCGGAGGTGGTCGGTTTCCATCAGAACGGCTGCCTGTTGATGCCGTTGGGTGAACTGGATGGCATCGCCCCGGGCGCCAGTGTGGTGGCCCTCGGCCGGTCGTTCGGAGTGGATGTGGGACCGGGGCTGCTGGGTCGGATTCTCAACGGCCTCGGGCATCCCATCGATGACAAGGGCAAGCTGGATGTCGAGGAACGCGCGCCGCTGCTGGCCGAGCCGCCGAATCCGTTGCATCGCGAAGTGATCGCCAGCACGATGGCCACTGGCGTACGCGCCATCGATGGCTTGCTGACCATCGGGCATGGCCAGCGTATCGGAATCTTCTCGGGCAGCGGTGTCGGCAAGAGTACGCTTCTCGGGATGGTCGCGCGGCAGGCGCAAGCCGACGTCAACGTGATTGCGTTGCTGGGCGAGCGCGGTCGCGAAGTGCGCGAGTTCATCGAGAACGCACTCGGCGAAGAGGGGCTGAAGCGGAGTGTGATCATCGTCGCAACCGGTGACCAGGCCGCGCTCATTCGGGCGCGGGGAGCGTTGGTGGCGACCGCGATTGCCGAGTACTTCCGCGACCAGGGGAAGCAGGTGCTGCTGATGGTGGACTCCATCACGCGGGTGGCGATGGCCTGGCGCGAGATCGGACTGGCCGTCGGCGAACCACCCACCACCAAGGGATATCCACCATCGGTCTTCGCGGCCCTGCCTCGTCTGCTGGAGCGCGCCGGCAATGCACGGGTCGGCGGAATCACGGGCGTCTACACCGTGCTGGTCGATGGCGATGACTTCAACGAACCCATTGCCGACGCGGCCCGCTCGATCCTCGACGGTCACATCGTCCTGACGCGGAAGCTGGCGAGCGCCGGTCACTTTCCAGCCATCGACGTGCTCGACTCGAAGAGTCGAGTGCGTGATCTGCTCATCACCGACACACACCGTCACGCCGCCAACCTGCTGCTGCGGCTCGAAGCGTCGTGGCGTGAGAAGGAAGACCTGATTCTCGTCGGCGCCTATCAGAAAGGCACCGATCCGCTGGTGGACGCAGCAATTGGCCTCCGCGACCAGCTGCTCGCCTTCCTGCGCCAGCCACCGAGCGAGAGCACGGGTATGGACGACAGTGTTGCGCGGCTCAAGCAATTGCAGGCGCGGTATGATCACCTCCTGCAGCAGCGGGCCACGCCATGAGTCGCTTCAAGTTCCGGCTGCAGCGGGTGCTCGAACTTCGCGAGGAGGCGGAGCGCGCGCGCGCCGTGGCGCTCAATGCCGCCGAAGGCGAGGCGGCCGCTGCACGCGAGCTGCGTGCTGCGATCGACACGGCGCGCACCGCCGGACACGCGTCACTCACCGAAGCCAGCAACGTCGGCAGCAGCGTCGGTGCCCTGCAGCAGATGCAGTACGTCCTCGGCGCCCTCGATGTCCGGCTGCAGCTGGCCACGACCAGTGTCATCACGGCCGAAAGCATGGTACGTCGCGCGCAGGACGAGTTGCGCCAGGCGTTTCAGGCGCGACATGCCCTTGGCACGTTGCGTGAGAAGCAGTCCGAGGCACATCGGGCCGCCGAACTGACCGCCGACCGCGTGACGATGGACGAAATCGCGCTCACGCGCTTCCACCAGGCCGATACCACTCCAACCGATCCGGAGCGCTCCACCAATGATTAAACTCATCCTGCCATTGATCATCGGCCTGCTGATGGGCGTCAGTGGCGGCGGATTCTTCTCCGTGTATCAGGCGGGGAAGGCGCACGCCAGCGCCGTTGCCGACGCACAGAAGCGCGGACTGAAGCCCGCCGGCGATTCGACGCATGCCGCGATCGACAGCGCTGGCACCAGCGATACGACCGCGCACGGTGAGGGTGATCACACCGCCGCCGACACCCATGCGGCGACGCCGACGACTGCCACCGCACCGGCAACCGACGCCGCGCATGCGCCGGTGGTGACGAAGCCGAGTGCGGCACCTGGCGTGAGAGCCCCTGCCGTCACCGCCCCTGCCGCACCGGCAACGAAGGGCGCACCGCCCGACGATGATGCTGCGGCCGCCGCGGCCACGCAGGCACATCAGCGCCGACTGGCGAAGATCTTCGCCACCATGGGCCCGAAGGACGCAGCACGCGTGCTCGGTCAGATGAACGATCACGATGTGGGCATCATCCTTGGCCTGCTCAGTGAGCGGCAGACCGCGGCCATTCTCACCAATCTGCCCGCACCGCGCGCTGCCGCGCTGAGTCAGGTGCAACCACGCCGCACCGGAGGTGACAAGTGAGCAACCTGCTTCCAGTCGCGGCGCAGACGCTGCGTCCACGCGCTGATGTGGCACCGGAACGACGTGGCGCCGACACGCCGACCGAAAACTTTGCGGATTCGCTTGCGACCGCACGCGCCGACGACGGACAGAGCGTCGCGGATGGCGCGGCGCTCGCCAAGGCACGGCTGGCCGCGCAGCAGCGCGCCGACCTGCGGGCGCTGATGCTCAGCGGAGCGATGAAGTTCGCGGTCACGCGACACGATGCGCCGCCGGAGGCCGCGGTGCTTCCTGGACTGGTGGCGTCATTGCCCGCGAAGCCCGAGGCAGACGGCCGTACCGATGCCGTCGCGGATGACACGATGGTCGCAATGTCACCGATCGCGATCCCGGATGACGTCGAGGCTGCGATGCCGGTGCTGCGATCCGATCTGGCACCACTGGCCATCCCAGGTGACGCGGTGGCCGAGATGCCGGTGCTGCGATCCGATCTGGCACCGATGGCGCCGCCCGACGAGACCGTCGTGCGGGCGATGCCTGACGACGTCGTCGTCGAGTCGCTGCCCGAATTCGTCACCGATGCACATCCGGTGATCGATCAGGCCGCCGCCACGGCTGCCGCCATGCAATTGGTGGCAACACTGCCACTGATGCCACCGGCGATGTCGATCCCGGACCTGCCGGACGATGCATCGAGCGAGCGCGAGTCAGTTGGTGATGACGTCCCGACGGCGCGACTCGATCGATACATCATGTCGCTTCCCGACAGACCGTCGGCTGACGAGCAGACGACGCTGGTTGAAGATCACTTCGATGCGCCAGGTATTCTGCTGCACGACGCGCCTCGCGCCAGCGGCCTGACGCGCGTGCCTGAGGCGAGCACCGAGGCGCCCGCACCTGCGAAAGCCATCGCTGCGATCAATTCGACGACGACGGCCGGTTCGGCCAGTGCGGCGCGTGCGACGGAGCTCGGTGACCGCGGCACCACCGACGTTGGTGTCGCCGACCTCGACCCCGCGTTCCGCGAGCGGCTCGATCGTGTGATGGAGCGAATGCAGCGGGAGTTTGGCCATGAAGTCACCGTCGTCGAGACGGTGCGATCGCAAGCGCGACAGGATACGCTGTACGCGCAGGGCCGCACTGCGCCGGGCCCGGTCGTCACCTGGACACGGACCTCGAAGCACGCGCAGGGCCGCGCCGCCGACCTGATGGTGGACGGCGCGTGGGAGAACCCGCTCGGCTACGCGCACCTGGCGGAGATCGCAAAGCAGGAGGGGCTGCGGACGCTGGGCGCCCGGGATCCGGGGCACGTCGAACTACCCGGCGAGCAAGGGGTGTCTGGCGAGACACTCGACGCACTCCTGAAGGATCTGCAGGGAAACGAGAGCGACCAAACGCAGCAGTATCGGGCCAACGTCGGTGAACGCGCGCACGATGAGGCACACGCGTCGACCATGGCTCGGGTCGCGAACGTGGCACAGGTGGCCCGGGTGGCCACCGTCGCATCGGTAGCACAGGTCGCGAAAGTGGCGCGTCCCGGTGAATCCGCTCGCGATGCCGGACAGGCGAGCGACGCCACATCGCCACTGGCGGTGAGCGGCGTCGTGCCGATGGCCGGCGCGACCGATCTCGCCGGTTCGGTGCGTGTCACCGCACCGGTGTCGTCAATGAGCATGGCCGATCGCATCAGCCACCTGATGGATCTGCAGGCGACGCAAGCCGCCAGGCCGCTCAGCAGCGTGATGCTGCGCATGGAGAACGCCGGCGGCATGGAGGATCAGATTCGCATCGATACGCGCGGTTCGTCGGTGGATGCGCGCCTGGGGCTGGGGAATGCGCAGCAGGCGGCCGCGCTCACCGAGAGGCTGGGCGAATTGCGCGAGGCACTGGAGCGACGCGGGCTGACAGCCGACGGCGTACGCGTGCAGTCCACCGCCGCCATCCGCACCACCGACAGCGCGACCTTCTCGCGCAGCACGGCACCGATCGTCGAACTCGCCGCCATGCGAGCTGCATCCGACAGTCAGGCGCAGAGCAACCTGCGCGACCAATCCACTCGCGACCAGCAGCAGCGCGAAGCATTCGCGCGCGATTCGTCGCGTCACACTCCGCGGTCGTCGTCCGACGACACGCGTCAACGCTCGCGTCGCGAGCAGCCGGAGGATCGTCGATGAGTACCGTCACGTCACCCATCAGCATCGGGCCCGCCGTTCGAGAACCGGGTACGCCAGGAGCCCCGCCTGCCCGCAAGGCGCAGGGTGCGATGGGGAAGGATGATTTTCTCAGGCTGCTGGTCGCGCAGCTGAAGAACCAGGACCCCCAGAGCCCGGCCAACGCCGATCAGATGGCGGCGCAGCTGGCGCAGTTCTCCAGCGTCGAGCAGCTGACCAACATCTCGAAGACTCTCGAGGCGCAGGGCGTCGCGCAGTCGGCGTTGCTCAACGAAGTGGCAGCTGGCACCGCCGTGAACAACATCGGGCGCACGATCACCGCGGCCAGCGACCTGATCGAACTGGATGGAAGTGGAGCCGAGACATTGATGGTGTCGGGCAATGGCGGTCCGTCGCAGCTGAACGTCTTCGATGCCCGTACCGGTGCGCAGATCGCGACCCGGGCGATGGGTTATCTGGGCAGTGGCACGAACGAGATCGTCGTCGGACGCGCGTTGCGGGACCTCACGCCGGGCATCTATCGCGTGACCGTCACCGCCGTCGACGCGAGCAATCCGATCGCATGGACCACGGGGGTTCGAGGCGTCGTGACCGGACTCGAGTCGAGCCGCGCAGGCCTGCAGTACGCGATGGGCCGCCTCCGCATTCCGCTCACTGCCGTCACCGGCATCAACACGCGCTGACCCGCACGCGACGCACGACTGACGAATTTCCGCGGAGCAGACGCTCCGCCTGATGGACCTCTCGCAGACTGCAGTTCACCTCCAATCCCACTTCCCTCATGCTTCGCTCTCTCTTCGCCGGCGTCTCGGGTCTCCGGAACCATCAGTTCCGCATGGACGTCATCGGCAACAACATCGCAAACGTCAACACGGTCGGATTCAAGAGCGGTCGCGTGACGTTCAAGGAAGGTTTCGCGCAGCTCCTGCAGGGTGCCAGCCGTCCGCCCGGTGATCAGGGCGGTGTGAACCCGGTCCAGATCGGGCTTGGATCGCTGATCGGATCGGTGGACCAGATGTTCACGCAGGGCAACGTCGAAACCACCGGCGTGAACACCGATATCGCCATGCAGGGTGACGCCTTCTTCGTCGTCCGAAAGGGCACCGAGACGTACTACACCCGCTCCGGCAACTTCCAGCTCGATGCCGAGGGTCGCATGGTGTCGCCGACCAACGGCTTCATCGTCCAGGGTCGCATGGCGCTGGATGGTGTGCTCAACGACACGATCACCGACATCACGCTGCCATTCGGTCAGAAGGTTGCGGCGCGCGCAACGAGCAAGGTGACCGTGGCGGGCAACCTCAACTCCTCCGCCGGCATCTTCAACACCGCCGACCCCGACGCTGCTGGTCCCCTCCTCGGCGGCTTCGGGCCAGACACCAGGGCCGTGGCCGCGAACAGCGGAACATTCACGAACGGCTCCATCGGCATGTTCGATGCGCTGGGCAACAAGGTCGATGTGAAAATGTGGATGTGGAAGACGGCGGCGAACCAGTGGGACTGGCAGATTGACTCGACGACGCTCCCCACCGGCTACACGCTGGGCACGGATACGCCTGGCGCGATCATCGCCGGCACACCGCCCGTCAACGTCACCGGACGGTTCACCTTCGATCCGTCCACGGCGCTCCTCACGCAGTCGGCCATTGTCGGCGGCCCATCGGCTGGAACCGCGATCGCAAGCCCGACGCTCACGATCAACGGCCCTGGCGGTGCGCGGATGTCGATCACGATGAACCTCGGCGCCTCCGTCAGCGGCGCTGCCGTGGCGGGTACGCTGGGCGGCCTGACGCAGTTCGCCGGACAGGGTACCGCCGTGCTCCGGGATCAGGACGGCTACACCAGCGGCCAGCTGCAGAACTTCAGCATCGATCGCATCGGGATCATCAGCGGCGCCTTCACCAACGGCGTGAATCAGACCCTTGGCCAGATCGTGCTGGCGGACTTCAACAATCCGGCGGGTCTGCTGCGCACGGGCGACAACATGTACGCGCTCAGCGGCAACTCCGGCGGTGCCGTGCTCGGATACTCCCTGGAAGGAAGCCAGAGCTTCATGACCAGCGGCGCGCTCGAAATGTCGAACGTCGATCTGGCCCAGGAATTCACCAACCTCATCGTGGCGCAACGCGGCTTCCAAGCGAATAGCCGCGTAATCACGACCAGCGACTCGATGCTGGAAGAGCTCGTGAATCTGAAGCGGTAAGCGAACTCGGGCACGGGTCGGCTGACCACCCTCAGCCGGTCCTGCGCCCAGTACCCTTATGCACGACGGCGTCGCCGCCCGGCAGAATCTGGCTCGGCACGCTCGGCAAGGGTTGCCGTCCCGCGACGTGTATCGCCGTCGGCGGTGTTTCGGCAAAATCACGCAAAACTATGTGCGACAAGAGGTTGCAGAGATCAAGCGCTCACCGACCGGCGTGGCATGGCCGCTGCTTTGAACTGAGTCAGACGCAGCCCGTCCTCACGTTCATCAGGATCGATCCATGGCCGACGAAGAGACCACTCCGGACGAAGGCACCGAGAAGAAAAAGAGGAGCCTGCCACCATTTGTCTTGCCCCTCGTCCTCGCGCTGGTCGGGGTTGGCGGTGGTGGCTTCGTCGGTGCCAAGGTGGTCGGCCCGAAGCTCACGGCCAGCATCATCGGGAACCTCACACCAGCCGAGCTCGCGGCACACGTTCCGGCCAAGGGGGGCGACGGCGAACACGCGGCCGATGGCGACGCGGGCGCCGAACATGCGGACGGCGCCGGCAAGGACGGCGAGCATGGCCCAGCCGGACCACCGCCACTCTACACGATCAGTGATCTGGTCCTCAATCCTGCCGGCTCGGGCGGGACACGCTTCCTGATGCTCTCGGTTGCCTTCGACATGAAGGACTCGGCCGCCGTCGACATTCTCAAGCAGCGTGATGCCGAGATCAAGGATGCCGTCCTCGCACTGGTTGGGGCCAAGACGGTGGAGCAGCTGGCGGAAGTCTCCGCGCGCGAACCGCTGAAGGCCGAGATCAACACGCTCGTCTCGACGATCGTGAAGCAGAAGAAGCTGATCAGGCGCGTCAGTTTTCCGCAGTTCGTCATCCAGTGATGAACTGACGATGGCGAACGACACCCTCAATCAGAGCGAGATCGACCGGCTCCTCGGTGGCGGCGGCGGCAGCGCCCTCGACCTGGCTGCCGCCGGACGGAAACCCGCCGCGGTGCAGCACGAGGTACAGCGGTACGACTTCCGTCGGCCGCACCGCATTTCGAAGGAGCGCCTGCGCACCATCGAGGCGATGTACGAGCGGATGGTGAAGGGCCTGGAGAGTTATCTGATGTCGCGTGTGCGCGGTCAGATCGAAGTCCGCCTGCAGAGTGTCGAGCAATTCAGTTTCGGCGAGTTCACCCTCTCGCTTCCAACGCCCTGCTGCAGCTATGTCGTCGACATCAACGGCAAGAACGGCTTGCAGGGTGTGATCGATTTCGGCAGTGATTTCGCCTTCTTCCTGGTCGATCGCCTCTTTGGCGGCGGCAGCGCGCCGACCATGCTGTCGCGTCCTCTGAGCGCGCTGGAGCAGGACGCCGTCCGGATCGTCGCCGATCGGACGGCGTCGATCGT
>CAYMQV010000002.1:0-27488 GCA_964392395.1 uncultured Gemmatimonadaceae bacterium | reverse complement strand
GCGCGCTGGAGCAGGACGCCGTCCGGATCGTCGCCGATCGGACGGCGTCGATCGTCCGCGACACCTGGTGCGAGGTGATGCCGATCGAACTCGCCACCACCAGCTTTGAATCAGCGCCGGAGATCCTGCAGGTCAGCGCGCGGGAGGACCCCGTACTGGTCGCCAACATCGAGGTGGCCGCCACCAACGTGGCGTCCCTGATCATGATCTGTCTGCCGTTCGCGGCACTGGAAGAGTACTTCACCAGTGCCGACACGCGCCGCGTGTCGAGCACGGCCAAGAGCAAGGAAGAACTGCGGATGCAGCGGAAACAGACCGAGCGTTCGCTGCGCCGAACGAGCATCCCGGTGGCAGCACGGTTGCCGGAGTTCCGACTCACCATGCGGGACCTGACACAGCTTGCCCCGGGATCGGTGATCAACACCGGCCTGAGCGCGAGCTCACTGCTCAATGTCACCGTCTCGGGGCAACCCAGACTGGTGGCCACCGCCGGCCGCAGCGGCGGCAAACTGGCCGCCCGCATCACGGACGGGCGTATCGCAGCGAATCGTATCATCGGCACCCTCACGCCTGCAGACCGGGACACACCATGAATCAGGACGAGATTGCAGCACTGATCGCTGCCAAGAACGCCGGACTTCCGTTGCAGGATGCCGGTACCGAGCCCGACGTCGACGAGTTCAGCAGGGACTTCTCCGAACTCGATGCGACCATCGGCGCGAACGGTGAAGTGCCGCTGGGCATGTTGATGGATCTCACCCTGCCGGTGGCCATCGAGCTGGGCCGCACGACCATGTCGGTGCAGGAGATTCTGCAGCTTGGCCGCGGGTCGGTGGTGCAGCTGGATCGCCTGGCCGGTGAACCGATCGACATCTATGTCGGTGATCGACGATTTGCCGAAGGTGAAGTGGTGGTGCTCGGCGAAAACTTTGGCGTGCGCGTGACGAGGATCGTCAGTCGCACCTCCGGGGCGGAGCTCGTCGGATGACCGGTGCTGGCTACGCCGGCATGATCGGGACACTGGCCTTCGTGCTCGGTCTCGTCCTGCTGGTGGCGAAGCTCGCACGACGTTTCCTGCCGGGTGCGGTCGTCACCGGAAGCGGGGAGGCGTTCACCGTCGTACAGCGGATTCCACTGGGCCAGCGACAGGGCATCGCGATCGTCCAGCGCGGAGACCTGTTGATCGGCGTCAGTGTGGGCGATGGTGGCGTCCGCACGTTGTTCACCCTGCCGCACGCGCGTCCGTCTGCCGTCAGTGAGTCGCCGACGGACCTGGGCACCACACGTCGCGAGCAGCGCTCCGACGTCACCGCGACCGGTGCGCTGCAGTTCCCGGGGATTGCAGCGGCTGCGACGTCGGACGCTCCGCATGATCTTGCGATCGGCTCGAGTTTCCGGAAAGTCCTCGGCGATGCCCTGCGCAGCTCGGTGCGTCGCGGACTGATCCTGATGCTGGGCGCCCTCGGGGCCACGCCGCTCTTCGCGCAGACCGCGGCGCCAGCACGACCTGCGGCACCGCCGGTCGCGGCAACACCGGCGCGTACCGGAGCAGCGCCCGGTGGACTGCGCACGCTGCCGTCGCCGGCGGCGCAGCCCGGCCCGCGTGACCTCCCGAAACGACTCGATCCACAAGTCACCGCACCACGCCCGTCGAAGCCTGCCGCGACCGGCTCTCGCACCGGCGGCGAAGCAACGATTGCGCCGATGCTCCCCGCGCCACAGGCCCGCGATATCGCGGCGCTGCAGAAGCGTGCCGAAGGCAATGCGCCGCTCACGACGGAAGAGGCGCAACGCATCTCCGGCCGCGCAGACAGCATCATTGCCAGGCTTGCGCCGCAGATGGAGCTGAAGGTGGGCGGCGGTGTCTCGGGTGAAGGGCTCCGCATGAGTGGCACGGTTGGTGTCGTGATCATGATGGGCCTGCTCTCGATGCTGCCGATCCTGCTGCTGATGATGACAGGATTCACCCGTATCCTGATTGTGCTGCACTTCCTGAAACAGGCGCTCGGTACCCAGTCGGCTCCCCCGGGCCAATTGCTCGCGGCCATGGCACTGCTCCTGAGCGGATTCGTGATGGGGCCCACGCTGAAGGACGTCAACCGCACCGCACTCGAGCCCTGGATGGACGGCAAGATCGAGCAGGTCGAGATGATGTCGCGGGCCGTGGTGCCGTTCAAGGCATTCATGTTGCGGCAGGTTCGCGACCAGGATCTGCAGACGTTCGTCGATCTGGCGGAAGTCGCACAGCCGGAGTCGCGCGAAGCGGTGCCGCTCACGATCCTGATGAGCGCCTTCGTCACCAGTGAACTCCGGACGGCATTTCAGATCGGCTTCGCGCTCTTCCTGCCCTTCATCGTGATCGACGTCGTCGTCGGCTCGGTGCTGATGAGCATGGGCATGGTCATGCTGCCACCGGCGATGATCTCGCTGCCGTTCAAGCTGCTGCTGTTCGTGCTGGTCGACGGCTGGGGTTTGGTCGTCACCGGCCTTGTCCAGAGCTTCCGGTGATACTGGCGGGTTCGGTCGCCATTCCCGATCTGCTGACGAATGCTGGGGCGGCGACGTGCATCCTGCTCGCAGCACGGATCGGTGGATTGATCATGATTGCGCCCGTCTTCTCGTCGAAGGCGGTGCCGATGAAGCTGCGCACCGCGGCGATGATCATCTTCACCCTGGTGCTGGTGCCGGTGGCGCGGGCGCACGCGCACACACTACCGATCCTCACGCCGCTGACGGTGCTGAGCGAAACGATCATCGGCTTCGGCCTGGGCCTGGGCACCGCCATCGTCCTCGGTGCCGCGTCGGCCGGTGGCGATCTGATGTCGGTGCAGATGGGATTGGCGGGTGCCAGCGTGCTGGACCCGATGACGAACATTCAGGTGCCGGTGCTCGGGCAGTTCATGACGGCGTTCGTCACGCTGCTGCTGTTCTCGAGTGGCGGCCACCTGGTGATGATCGACAGCCTCGGTACATCACTCGACATCATGCCGGTGGGTACCGTTCCCGATCTGAGTGCCGGGATGCTGGCGATGTCGAAGCTTGGTGGGCAGCTGATCTCGCTCGGCGTGATGTTCTCCGCCCCGGTGATGGCATCCACGATGCTGACCAACGTTGCGCTTGCGATTCTGACTCGCGCAGCCCCACAGCTCCAGATCATCACCGTCGCATTCCCGCTGCAGATCGTGGCGGGGCTCTTCACCCTCGCCGCAGCCCTCGGCCTGACGTCGGTCTGGGCGACTGGATGGGCGTCGTACCACGACGGCCTGATGCAGCGTATTCTCGGCCCCATGCTCTCGTCGGTCCGCTAGGGGCGCCGCGTGGCTGACGACACGGACAAGACAGAAGACCCGACTGGCAAACGTCTCGAAGACGAGCGGCAGAAGGGCAACATCCCGCGGAGTGCCGAGCTCACGACGGCGGCGATGCTGTTCGGTTCGGCGGTGATCCTCACGAATATCGCCCCGGCAATGGGGAAGTACCTCTCCGATACGATGGCCGCCTCGCTCTACAACGCCGGTGCCAACCTGCGTGAGCCACGGGATCTCCTCGTTGACGTGATCGCGCTCGGCTGGCGAACTCTGAGCCAGTTGTCGGTGCTGCTGGGTGCCTTCGCCGCGATCGCATTCATCGCAACGGCAGTGCAGGCCCGGGGAATCCTCAGCTTCAAGCCACTCGAGCCATCGTTCGCGAAGCTCAACCCGCTGACGAACCTGAAGCGCGTGATCGGCACGCAGGGCCTCGCCGACCTGGCGAAGAGCATCATCAAGCTGATCATCATCGGCAGCATGGTGTACATCGCCGTCGATGCCATGTGGCGCGACGTGCTCGGACTGGCACAACAGGGCCCGATGGGCGTCGCGGTTCTGTTTCAGAAACATGCCATCGGCCTGCTGCGCCGCACGGGCATCGCCTTCGTCGCGCTCGCCGGCGCCGACTATGGGTTTCAGTGGTGGCGGTGGCACAAGTCGCTCAAGATGAGCAAGCAGGAGATCAAGGACGAAGCGCGCAACGCCGATGGCGATCCGATGATCAAGCAGCGGATCCGCAGTGCGCAGCGCGCCTTGACGCGGAAGCGGATGATGTCGGCGGTGCCGACGGCTGACGTGGTGATCGTGAACCCGATCCACATTGCGGTCGCAATCAAGTACGACCCGACGGTGGCACCGGCCCCGATCATCGTGGCGATCGGTCAGCGCAAGATCGCCGAGAAGATCAAGCAACTGGCATTCGAGCACGGCGTGCCGGTGGTGGAGAACATTCCCGTGGCGCGCGCGCTGCTGGCGAGCAAGGCGCAGCCTGGAACGCAGATCCCCATCGAGCTGTATGTCGCGGTGGCCGAAGTGCTGGCCTTCGTGATGCGCCAGAAGGCGAAGTTCGGACGCAGCTGGGCCGGGACGCACACGATCGACGATTGACCCGCCCGCGACCTGCGATGCAGCAGGTCGTTCTCGCGCATTTCGCCCCCGGTGCACGCGCGTCCTCCGGCAGCTCCTCCCGCACCGGCCAGCGGCAATCCGCGCCGCCCCACCACTCGGCAATCCCTGCCGCTTCAGGGCAAAGGGCGAACAAGCAAACCCAACCGTAAATGACCGTAAATACATACGGGACAACGTTTTACGAGGAGGGATCGACCCGAGCAAACGATGGCACTCCCCGTGCTTCTGCATGAGACCGTCCCGAACCCACACGGCTCATGTCACACGCACAGATCGTCGACCTCGCTCGAAACGCCATCCTGCTCTCGCTGCTGGTGTCGGCGCCGATGCTCGCCGTCTCCCTCGGGATCGGTCTGGCGGTCTCGATCTTCCAGAGCGTCACCCAGATCCAGGAACAGACGCTGGCGTTCCTGCCGAAGCTGGTCGGCGTCTCGGCGATCTTCCTCGTCGCACTGCCGTGGATGGTGCAGCTCCTGGTGAAGTTCACCAGCGAGCTGTTTCGCGGTTTGCCTCAGTTCGCGGCCTGAGGATCACACCATGGCCGCTTCGCACACGCCCCATCGCGCAGGCTCCGGCGCCCAACCGGCCGACGGGCACACCCGTCGCTATGACGCTCCCGCCGCCCGCACCTGCACGCGCTACGATGCACCGACCAATGGCGCGACGCGCCGGCTCGACATGCCCGCCGCGCGCACGACGCAGTATCGAGCACCGTCGTGCCGCATCGGCACCAGCTACGACGCACCACAGGCGCACGCGCGCAATGGAGTCCGCGCGTGAGCGCGGTGGCCGCCGCGCTGCCCTCAGGCGCTGACAAGCCGGCGCGCACTGCAGAAATCGCGCTCGCCATCGGCGTCGTCGCGATCATCTCGCTGCTCGTCGTTCCGCTCCCGGCCGTCATCCTCGACCTCCTCCTCGCCGCCAGTATCGCCAGCGCGCTGGTCGTGCTGCTGGTCGCGCTCTCCACCAAGGACCCACTCGAGTTCTCCTCGTTTCCGGCGGTGTTGTTCATCCTCACGCTCTTCCGGCTTGGCCTGAACGTGAGCTCGACCCGACTGATCCTCGGCGAAGGGCATGCGGGCAACATCATTCAGGCATTCGGTACATTCGTTCTCCGCGGCAACTACGTCGTCGGCATCGTCGTCTTCCTGATCCTGCTGGCGATCAACTTCGTCGTCATCACCAAGGGTGCAGGGCGTGTGGCCGAAGTCGCGGCGCGCTTCACGCTGGACGCCATGCCTGGCAAGCAGATGGCAATCGACGCCGACCTGTCGGCTGGGCTGATTGACGAGCAGGCCGCCCGCACGCGGCGCGAGCGTGTATCGCAGCAGGCCGACTTTTTCGGCTCGATGGATGGCGCGTCGAAGTTCGTGAAGGGTGATGCCGTCGCGGCACTGCTCATCACCGGCATCAACATCATCGGCGGCATCGTGATCGGTGTGATGCAGAAAGGACTGCCGCTGGCCGCCGCCGCCAACAAGTACGTGATGCTGACCGTCGGTGAAGGACTCGTCAGCCAGATCCCGGCCCTCATCATCTCGGTGGCCGCTGGTCTGATGGTCACCAACTCCGCCAACAACGGCAAGGGCATGGGCGAAGTGATCACCGGTCAGCTCGCCCGGCAGCCACGCGCGATGTGGATTGCCGCCGGCGTGCTGGGAAGCTTTGGCCTGATCCCCGGCTTGCCGGCCTTCCCGTTCTTCGCGCTCGCCGGCACGATGGCGTTCATCGCGCGAAACGCCAGCGCCATGGAAGTGCGCACCGAAGCGGCCCAGATGATTGCCGACATGCCGAAGCCCGCACTGCCGGCGACGACCGATCCCATGCAGGACCTGCTGCAGATCGATCCGATCGAACTGGAAGTCGGCTACGCCGTCATTCCGTTGATCGATGAGAAGCAGGGTGGCGATCTGCTCGAGCGCATCTCGCTGCTCCGCAAGCAAGGCGCGCAGGAGCTGGGCATTCTGGTGCCGGCGATCCGTATCCGCGATGACATCCGGCTGCAGGCCAACGAATACATCGTCAAGATTCGCGGTGCCGAAGTGGCGCGGTCGGAAGTGATGCCCCGCTTCCTGCTGGCACTGAATACGGGCGGCGTGATGCAGGAGATCGACGGCATGGACACCGTCGATCCGAGTTTCGGCATGCCGGCCAAGTGGATCACCGCGCAAGCGCGAGTCGAAGCCGAAGCGGCGGGTTGGGTCGTGGTCGAACCATCCACGGTGATCGCCACCCACCTGATGGAGACGCTCAAGACGCACGCGGCCGATCTGCTCGGACGCCAGGACGTGCAGGAAATGGTCGACGCGCTGAAGAAGAGTCACCCGGCACTGGTCGAAGAGATCATTCCGGGTCGCATCAATCTCGGCACCCTGCACCGCGTGCTCCAGCGCCTGCTGCGTGAGCGTGTGCCGATCCGCGACCTCGTCTCGATTCTCGAGTCGCTTGGCGACGCCGCCGACCAGACCAAGGATCCGGAACAACTCACCGAAGTCGTCCGACGGTCGCTGGCCAATCCGATCAGCCGTCTCTTCCTCGACATGACCGGCAGTGTGCGCGGCGTGACGATCGGCCCACGCCTCGAAGCGTCGCTGATGGGCCTCTTCAGTCCGCGCGGCACACAGCAGGGCATGTCGCTGCTCAATCCCGACACGCTCGCCACGCTGCTCCGCGAACTGAACAACATCGCCACCATGCATGCGGTCGAAGGGCGCCCATTGCCACTGATCACACCGCCCACACTCCGCGTCGGCGTGCGTCGACTCATCGAACCAGTGCTCCCGAACGTGCCGGTCATCAGCCTCGCCGAATTGCCGGCGACAGTCAATCTCACCTCCGTCGCCACCTGGGAATTGCCACATGCGTCTTGAATCATTCCGTGCGCGAGACCTCGGCTCGGTTGCCCGCAGCGCGGAGGCGCTCTTCGGCGACGAGGCGGTGGTCCTCCATACGCGCACCGTGCGCGATGGCGCCGAGCAGGTGGTGGAAGTGGTGGCCGCGTCGGCGTCGGATGTCGACGCATTCCGCGCGCAGCTCACGCCTGCGCATCTTCCCGATCCACACGCGCGCCGCGGTAATCGACCCTACGTCGTCGCGCTGGTTGGTCCGACCGGAGCAGGCAAGACGACCACGATCGCCAAACTGGCCGCCAATGTGCACGCGTTCGGCACCTGGCGCGTTGGCATGATCACGCTCGACACCTTCCGCGTTGCCGGCCTCGAGCAGATCGCCACCTATGCCGAGATCACCGGCTGTCCGCTCGAAGTGGCCTACGATGCGGTGGATGCCGCGCGTGCCATCGCACAACTGACCGCCGTCGATGTGATCCTCGTCGACACCCCAGGGCGCAGCCCGAAGGCCGGCGCGCGCGATGAGGAGTGGTGGCCGATCCTTCGCGCCTTGCAACCCGATGAGATACACCTCGTCGTTCCGGCGGGGCTGCGTCCTGACGTCGCGTCGATCGCATACAACGCGCACCTCGCCATACGCCCGACACATCAGCTGCTGACCAGACTCGATGACGTGCCCAACGACATCGGCGTTGCCGATCTGGCGGCAGTGCTCGCCCTTCCCACGCGCTGGCTGACGGATGGACTCGATGTCCCTGCCGATCTGAAGCTCGCCCCGCAGCGCATTCTCGCTTCGCTCGGCCTCCTGGCCGGAGAGGTGGCCGCATGACCCCCGCCGCACGCCCGCAACGCCCCCGGATCACCCCTCGGATCACCCCTCGGATCACAGTCTCACAACCCGTGATCGAAGCCGCCGCCAACGCGGTACTGCCACTCATGAGCCCAACCTCCACACCTGCCGCCGTCGCCCGCTCCCCCCGGGCGACGCTGACGACAACGACGCGCAGCGGCGCGGCGCTGACCACCACGCGCAAGGAGCCGACGATGGACCCGCAGGTACCGCTGTGGCACGCCATGGCCGCTGACGATCCGACCGCCCGCGAACAACTGCTGAAGGAGCACCTCGGACTGGTGCACCACGTCGCTCGGCAGATGTCGAAGACGCTGGCCGTCAAGGCAGACTTCGATGAGCTGGTCAGTTCGGGATCAATTGGACTGATGTCGGCCCTGGAAGCGTTCGATGTGTCACGCGGACTGGCATTCAGCACGTTTGCCGCACCGCGGATTCGTGGTGCCATCCTCGACGAGTTGCGACGGCAGGACCACGTGCCCCGCTCCATCCGACGCAAGACACGCGAAATCAGCCAGGCGCGTGAGACGCTCGGCCACGTGCTCGGTCGCGCAGCCAGTGACAGGGAAGTGGCCGAGCATCTCGGCGTCGACCTGCCGACGCTCTGGAAGTGGCGTTCCGATGTCGAAGGGGCGCACCATGTCCCGCTCGACCGCAGCCCGAGTGAAACAGAAACGCTGGCACCAACGCCGATCGAGATTCTCGCCGATGACAACAACGACTCCGTCGACGATGTCCTCACACACGAGCAGGAAGTCCATCACCTCCGGGATGCGATCCTGCGGCTGAAGGAACAGGAGCGGACCGTCCTCAGCCTGTACTACTTCGAAGAGATGAAGCTCCACGAAATTGCCGACATCCTGCAGCTGACGGAGAGCCGCGTCTCGCAGATCCGCTCGAAGGCGTTGCAGAAGTTGCGCACCGAGTTGCGCCCGCTGCGTGAGGAAGTCGCCTGATGAACACACTCAGCCTCGACCAGCTGCGCGCACTGGCGACCGAGACACTGGAGCGCGTGGCCGGCAGTCCGGATCTGAACCGCTACATCGTCGGCGCGTTGCTGCTGCTGGTGGTGGCCATGTCGTTGCTGACGATCTGGCGCGGACGCCCCCGCAACAGCGTCCCGGCCATGACGCCGTCCACCGAAAGCGGATTTCGTCGCTGGTTGACACCGCTCGGCATGAAATCGATCCCGGCGGGACAGGCGACATCGACACGGCCGCCTCGCACGTCCGGGTCGAACAAGACCATCCGCGTGTCGACACCGGTGTCCAGGGTCCCGACCCGCGCACTGCGGGCCCGTAATGCCGACCCGCTGGAGATCGCACGACGCACCGGTCTGGCACGGGATGCGGTCGTCATGATGATGGCGAACGCTGACCCGAAGGCCCACGCCACCCGCATGTCTGCGGCAAAGGCCGCAGCACAACCCGCCACGAAGGCCGTGACGAAGACCGTGACGAAGACCGCGTCGACGGAACGCGCCATGACCGCTCCCGGCGCCTACGCTGCCGCGCCACGCGCAAAGCCAGCCCAGGGCGGCCGCACACTCGGCACACAGTTCAACGCCCGACTCAGTTGACCGCGCGCTCGGCACCCCCTGCCGAGCGCGGCACCTCCTGCCGGGACAGCCTCCCGGGAAGCGTATGCACAGAACTCTGCAAACCCATGCTCGGCAACAGCTTAACCGGCGTTCGCAAATGGCTCGCGCCTTGCGCCCTGCCTATCTGGACCCCTGCCCCGACGACATGCCTCCGATTCTCAGGAATTCCGGTCTGACCAGCGCCGCCGCCGCCCTCCATTTCTACGAGCGGCGCCAGCAGGCGATTGCGAACAACCTCGCCAATGTCGATACGACCGGCTTCAAGAAGGAGCGCATCTTCGGACGCATGGTGGACGACGCCGTGGCCGCTGCCGACTCGATGACGGATCGGTCGCCAGGCAACATCACGCCGACCGGCAACGCGCTCGATGTCGCAGTGCAGAGCGACGCCTTTCTGGTCGTGCAGACCCCCGACGGTGAGCGACTCTCGCGTGGCGGATCGCTGCGTCTCGACGATCAGCGGCGCCTCGTCACCCAGCAGGGGTATCTGGTCCTTGGGGCCGACGGACCGATCTCGCTCCCGAACGGCGACATCGGCATCGGCAGCAACGGCGTGATCACGGTCCAGCCGCCGTCGTCCGGGACCGATCGCACAGCCAGGAACGCCATCGCCAATCGCCTGAACGCCGCCGTGCTCCGGATTGAAACCGTGCCAGCAACCGCCGTGCTCCAACACGCCGGTGGTGGACTGTTCATGCCCGATACCGCGCGAAAGCCGGCCGTGGAAAGCGAGCGCAAAGTGATGCAGGGCGCGCTCGAATCCAGCAACGTCAACGCGATCGAGTCGCTGACGGAAATGATCGATACCGTGCGCGCCTATGCCGACGTGCAGAAGTCCATCTCCGTGATGGACGACATCCGCGGCATTGCCGCCAACCAGATCGGGAAGCCGGTCTGACCCGCACAGGAGCTCTCTGATGGATCCAGCACTCCGCGCCGCTGCCAGTGGCATGCGCGCGCAGCAGACACGCCAGGAAGTGATTGCCAACAACCTGGCCAACGTCAACACGACCGGGTACAAGCGCAGTCGCGCCAACTTCGAAGATCTGCTTTATCAGACCGTCACCGGTCCGCAGGTGATCGGTGGGCCGGCGGCGAACACCTTGCCCGCGGTACAGATCGGGCGCGGTGTGCGGCTGGCCGGTGTGCAGAAGGATCATGCACAGGGGTCGATCGAAACGACGCAGAATCCGACCGACATTGCCATCGAGGGGGATGGCTTCCTGCAGGTCCAGTTGCCCAGTGGCCAGATCGCGTACACCCGCGATGGCAAGCTGCAGCTCAGCGATCAGGGAGTGCTGGTCACGGCGGAAGGCAATCCGGTGTTGCCGAACATTCGTGTGCCGGCACAGGCCTCCTCGCTCAGCGTCGGCCCCTCCGGCATCGTCAGTGTGATGCGTGCCGGCACCAGCGTGCCCGAAGAACTCGGGCGGATCGAGCTGGCGCGCTTCACCAATCCCGCCGGCCTGATGTCGATGGGGCAGAACATGTACACCGCCACACCCGCCAGCGGTGAAGCGATGGTCAGCTTTCCGCAGGACGAAGGCACTGGTCGTCTGCTGCAAGGCTCCCTCGAGATGTCGAACGTCGAGGTCGTGACCGAGATGGTCGACATGATCACCACCATGCGGGCGTACGAACTGACGTCGAAGTCGATCAAGACGAGCGACGACATGCTGCAGATCGCCAATGGACTGGTGCGCTGATGGTCCGTGCCCCGCTCCTCGCTGCCCTGCTCTTCGCCCCGCCGCTGGCGGCGCAGCGAAACGCGGCGGTCGACTCCATCGTCGCCCGGATCACGCGCACCTGGGGACCGGCACCGCGCGGCGGTTGGTGCGCCGAGTGGAGCATGGTGCGTGGTGAGAGCAGTGCGTTGCGCGCCGATGCGGCCGAGATCAGCGGCAGTGATCGCGCTGGGATCTACACCATCACGGTTCGCGCCGCGCGGTTCGCCGCGCCGGTGCTGATCGGTCGACTACGCCTCGGGTACGAACGACAGGAACCGGTAGCGGCCCGGCAGATCGCGCGCGGCACCCTGCTGGCGGACGCGGACGTGCTGGTGCGACATATGCTCGTCTGGGGCGCGCCGGATTCAGTCGCCTCACCAACCGCCGAACACCTCATCGGATCGGAAGCGCGTCGTGTGCTCCGCGATGGTGAGCCGATTCACGCGAACGATGTCACCCCGGCGCCGTTGGTCTTCGCCGGCGATTCTGTCACCGCAGAACTGGTCCGCGACGGCGTTCGCGTCGCGCTGGTTGGAACCGCACTGCACAACGCGTCGCTTGGCGCGCGCGTCGCCATTCGCCTGCATGGGGGTCGGCGCTTTGCCGGCGTCGCCATTGGGCGCAACACTGTGAGGCTGGACTGATGACGATCACTCAGCGGGACCTGATGCGTGCCACAGCCCTGATCGGGCTCTCGATGCTCGTGGCACGCCATGCGCACGCGCAAGCACGCCGCGACAGCGTGGTGATCGCACCAGCGGCACCCGCCACGGCGCTGAATGCCCGGCCGGCACGGCTGAACTGGACCTCCGATCGGCGCGCGTTCACGGTCGGTGACCTCATCATCGTGCGCATCGATGAGTACACGCTGGCGTCGGCGAACATGTCCGACAATGCGTCGCAGCGCCGGAAGAAGAATACCGATTTTCAACTGGTGACCCCCGGCGCGGCCCCCGGCGCGGCGCCTGGCGCAGCCTTCGGCACCAGCAACAACGGGGAGAGCACCCAGCGTGGCGACCGTTCGCGCCAACTCCGCCTCGATGGTGAAATCACCGCCAGGGTGATGAGCATCGATCCCGTCACCGGCGTCCTGACCATCAAGGGCACCAAGACGATCGGTCTCGACAAGGAACAGCAGCTCATCAATTTCTCCGGTGCGATCCGACCGCAGGACCTTGGCGGGATGAACACCATCGAGTCATCGCGCGTCGCAGACGCAAAGCTCGACATCGCCAACAAGGGAAGCCTCGGCAAGGCGAAGCAGGGCCTGTTCGGCAAGATCATCAGCGCGCTCTGGCCATGAGCGCGCACGAGCGTGCGGACCGGCGGGCCGATCGTTCTGCGCGGTGGGTGGGCGTCCTGTGCGCGTTGATTTCCATGGGACTGATGCTGACGGCCTCGGTACTGGCGGGGCAATCGCGGATCCGTGACCTGGTGCTGGCCGATGGTGCGGCGCCGGTTCGGATGGTTGGATATGGACTGGTGGCGGGCCTTGATGGAACCGGCGATCGCGCCATGGGCGGCGCGCAGGGAGGGCAGACGGTGCAGAGCATCGTCAACCTGCTGCGACGCTTCGACATCATGGTGCCAGCCAATGTCCTGCGCACACGAAACGTTGCCGCGGTGCTGGTCACCGCCGAAGTCTCGGCCTACCTCCGTCCCGGGGGACGATTTGATGTCCAGGTCGCGAGCATTGGCGACGCACCGTCATTGCGTGGCGGCGTGCTGTACATGACGCCACTGATCGCAGAAGTCGGCGGCACCGCGATGGCCACCGCACAGGGTGGAGTCGTGTTGTCCGAAGGCAGCGATCGCAGCGGCGCCCGCTCCTACGGTACGCGCGTCGAAACCAGTGCGCGGGTCCCCGCCGGCGGTGTGGTCGAAACCGATTTGCCGCGCGCCACCTATGCGTCGTCGTCCGCGGCACTGCTCCTGCGCGAGCCGGACATTGCGGTCGCGAGTCGCATCGCGGCGGTGATCGACAGCGCGATCGGCACCGGGACCGCCCGTGTCGACGATCCGGGCTCAGTCACGTTGACGCTGAAGGATTCCGCAGGGTCGGCGCGCAGCGCTGCGATTGCCAGACTGCGCGAGCTGCCGATCCGCATCGTGCGGGGCGCGAAGGTGGTGATCGATGGACGCGATGGCACGGTCGTCGCCGGCGGCGACGTGTCGGTGGGTGAAGCGGTCGTCACGCACGGCCAGATCACACTGTCGATCGGCGGTGGTGCGGACAGCACGGCCGTCAGCGCCGGCGAGGTGCGCCTGCTGGCCGGTATCTCGGTGCAGCGGATCGCGAGTGCCCTGCATGGCGTCCGCTCGTCGCCGCAGGAGATCGCCGCCATTTTCAGCGCGCTGCGCGAGGTTGGCGCCATCTCGGCTGAGGTGGTGATCCGATGATGACGCCATCCGTTACCGGCGTCGGCGGTGTCCCGACCGATCCACGCGAGGCCACGATGCGAAAGGCGGCCGCCGACCTCCAGGGGCTGTTTGTCCAGCAGCTCTTCAAGACGATGCGCGAGACCGTGCCCACAGAGGGTGGGTTGGTCGAGCGGAGTCAGGGCGAAGAGGTGTTCGCCGGCCTCATGGATGAGCGTCTTGCCGCCGATACTGGTACGCGGTGGCATCGCGGACTGGGCGACGCGATCTACCGCGCATTGCGGGAGAAGGCAGGGCTCACCGATCAGGCATCAGTCGCTTCAGTATCACTACCAGCCCAGGCAGTGTTCGATCTGCCCGCGACACCTCGGGCGTCGTCCGCCCGGCTCCCTTGAGACTCGACATGCTCCCGACTTACGCACCTAAGTACGCCCCCGCCGTGCCCCGCCGCGAAACCGCGATCGAGGTGCTGTCGGACGTCCTGGGCACGGAACGCAGGCTCCTCGAGGAGCTGATGAACGTGATGCGGCAGCAGCGCGCGGCGGTTGCCGCGGATGACCTGCAGGCACTCGACGACAGTGTCTTTGCCACCTATCGCGTCCTCGCCACGCTCGGCGAAGCGCGGCGGCGTCGCAAGACGGTCAACCGGCTGCTTGGTGGCGCGGAGGACATGAATGTGAACGATCTCGAGGACATTCTCGGTGATCGGGCCACCCCGACGCTGATCGACGCGCGGAACGCGCTGCAGGATGCCGCCGTGTCGCTCAGTCACGAGGTGGACATCAACAAGCAGGTGCTGCACACGGCAATGGACAACGGCAACGACTACGTGCAGAAGCTCTTCGGTGGATCACAACCCCCGTCCGCGACCTATGTCGCGCCGACGGGATCGGGCGCCGCGCACGCGCTTCGAGCGACCACCGCCCGGCTGACGCCGGCGATGGTGCCGACGACGCCGCGCTTTCTCGATCGTTCGGTCTGAGGGCCCATGCCGACCATCGGTAGTCTCCTCAGCATCGCACGGTCTGGCCTCACCGCCAGCCAGGCACAGATCAGCACGGCCTCGCAGAACGTCACCAACGCGCAGACACCGGGATACTCTCGCCAGCGTGTCACACTCACGCCCGGGTATCCCGCACAGCTGCAATACGGGACGTTCGGCACCGGCGTGCTGGTGGCGAACGTGGTCCGGATGCGCGATGAACTGATCGACGCCGGCTACCGGCGTGATGCGGGGGCCGCCTCGAACAGTGAAGAGCGTCGGGATGCCTTGCAGGCCGTCGAAGGTGTACTTGGTGAGCCGTCGAACTCCGGCCTCGCCAACTCGCTGGAACAGTTCTGGGCCTCGTGGAGCGATCTGTCGACCAACCCCGACTCCGGGGCGGGACGCGGCGTGGTCCGGCAGCGCGGCGCGCAGGTCGCGGCGCAACTCAACAGCTTTGGCAACCAGATCGAAGACGCCAGAACCGTGGCACGCACTCGGTTGCTCGAAACCGCCGATCGTGTCAACGCACTCACCTCGCAGGTCGCCGAGATCAACGCGCGCATCGTTTCCGCTGAAGCGGCTGGTGTGCAGTCACCGGACATGCGCGATCAGCGCGATCTCAAGATCGATGAACTCGCGTCACTGATCGGCACAACCGCCTATCCGCAGGCCAATGGATCGGTCAACGTCAATATCGGCGGTGATTCACTGGTCGATGGTGCGAACTTCAAGCCAGTGCGGATCCAGGCGATGCAGAATGACGCGACGAAGCTTGGCGTCGCGCTCGGGGCGCTGCCGGCAGGTGGCGCTCCCACCGAGACGATGTACCAGCTCGGCGGGCAGATCGCGGGAACGATCGAGGCTTACAACGTCACCTACCCGGCGGCGCAAGCCAAGCTCGATGCCGTCGCCAGCGCCCTCATCACGGCGACGAACTCGCGCCATCGCGGCGGCTTCATCGGGAATGCGGCTGCCGGCGACTTCTTCGATGCCGGACGAACTACCGCACGCACCATTCAGCTCGATGCGACGATCGTCGCCGACGTGAACCTCGTTGCGGCCTCGGGTATCGCGAATGCACCGGGCGACAACTCAGTCGCGCTCTCCCTTGCGGCGCTCCGCAACACCCCCGTGACGGTCAATGGGCAGACCGTCTCGATCAGTGAGGGATACCGCAACGTCGTCGCCACCATCGCAACGCAGGTCAACGGCGCCAATGGCACCGCGACTGCCGGTCGCACCCTCGCGTCACAGAGCGACGCGCGGCGCGAGAGCGTGAAAGGCGTGTCGATCGACGAGGAAATGGTGAATCTGATCAAGTACCAGCAGGCCTACTCCGCCGCAGCGCGGCTGGTGTCGGTGGTGGATGAGATGTCGCAGACGTTGATCAATCTGGGCCGGTAGCGAGTCGCGAGGGCAGAGTGGTTGAGGTGCCCACAGTATCAGGCCGGCTCGGGTGCCCGGATGGCGACGCGGACACCGCAGCAACACCTGCGGTTTTGCGAGGATTTCCAACGCCCCCAGACGGGATGTCCCGACCGGCGACTGCACTACGAACTTCGACAACAGTCCACTAGACTCGACAGGCGGCGCGGAGCCGGCGCCTGGCACGACTCACAATTCGCGTATGGGGAAGCAAGGATGCTGATCCTGAGCAGGAAGGCCGGTGACGCGATCGTCATCGATGGTGGAATCCGGATCGTGGTGGTGCAGTGTGATCGCGGCGGTGTGCGCATCGGCATCGAAGCGCCAGCCGAAACGACGATCCTGCGCGCCGAGTTGGTCGATCAGGTGGCGGCACAGAACAAGCGCGCCAGTAAGGGTGGCGGCGTGGCGCCAGCCCTGATCGGCAAGGGCGGCGCCCTGGCACCGAAAACGGGTGGATCGCCGGCCTGACGCTTCCCAGCGCCACGGATCGCATCGCCCCATGGATCGTCTCGATTGCGTCGTGATCGGAGCCGGTGTGGTTGGCCTTGCCGCCGCCCGCGCCCTGGCGCAGGCGGGGCTGGACGTCGTCGTGCTCGAGAGCGCCGACGCCATCGGCACCGGCGCCAGCTCGCGCAACAGTGAGGTGATCCACGCAGGACTGTACTACGCGCCGGGATCACTGAAGGCCAGTCTCTGCGTGCGCGGCCGTCAGCAGCTGTACGACTACTGTGAGGCGAACCACATCAACCATCGCCGCTGCGGCAAGCTCATTGTCGCGGTGACCGCGCCTGACATCGCGCAGCTCGACCTGATCGCGGCGCGAGCGGTCGCCAATGGTGTCACGTCACTCCGCCGGATCACGCGTGATGAAGCGCGCACGCTCGAGCCGGAGCTGGAATGCGCGGCGGCACTCCTCTCGCCTGACTCGGGCATCGTCGACAGCCACGGGCTGATGGTCTCGTACCGGGCCGACGCCGAGCGCGCGGGGGCGGTATTCGCGTTGCGATCGGCCTTCGTGTGTGCCGAGCGGCAGGATGCTGTCTGGCGCGTCGAGACGGAGGGCGGCTCCATGGTCGCCACACGGTGGATCATCAACTGTGCCGGCCTCGATGCGCAGTCGGTGGCGCGACGAATGACCGGCTTCCCCGACGCGCACGTTCCAGCGCAGTTCGTGGCGAAAGGGCACTATTTCTCGCTCTCGGGCGCCTCGCCATTCTCACGACTCGTGTATCCGACGCCGACCGACGGCGGGCTCGGGATTCACCTCACGCTCGATCTGGCGGGCCAGGCGCGGTTTGGTCCGGACGTGGAGTGGATCGTCGACGCCGACGCACCGCGTGATTACGCGGTCGACGCATCACGAGCGGACATGTTCGCCCAGACCATCGGTCGCTACTGGCCGGCGATTGATGCCGCGGCGTTGCAACCGGCGTACGCCGGTCTGCGGGCCAAGCTGTCGGGCCCTGGCCAGCCTGCCGCCGACTTTCGGATCGATGGACCGGCCGCCCACGGTGTGCCGGGTGTCGTGCAGCTCTTCGGCATCGAGTCGCCGGGACTGACGGCGTCGCTGGCGATCGCGGACGTCGTTGCAACCTGCGTCACACAGGCCACGGCAGTCAGCTCGCGCGTTCCAGCGCCAGGATAGCAGGATCCAGTTCGGCAGGCGCGCCGTCGCACGCCAACGCGGTCAGGTAGCGATGCATTTCGTCGGCCCACGGTGCGTCCGGCGACGCACGCAACCGCTGTCGCATCAGGGCAACCGGGTCAGTCGACGCAACGACGCCCAGTGGCGGGCCTTTCAATCGTTCGGCAGCCGTGCGCAGCACCGGCGAGATCTCCGGCAACTTCTGAATCGCGTCGTAGAGCGAAGTGCCGAGCGTGCGGTTGCGACCGGCCGCATCCGGCACCGTGAGCCACTGCGCCATTCGATCGAGGAGCAGAGCATTGGGACCCGCACCCTGATATATGAACGACGCTGAATCCGCGAGCACCGTGACGGCGGTACGTATCACCCTCAGCACGGAAGCATCGTTGGCCAGATCCGCCCATGGACAGAGCTCGACGAAGGACCGACCGCTGATCAGGCTGTGCGCTGCCCGGGCCGCGTCCCAGCCGCCTCCCATCGGGAATCGATGCGTGTCCGGACCATCGTGCATTCGTGTGAGCGCCACCCGCCGATCAATGAACTGAAACCGTGCACGAAGACTCAGGCGCAGCCAGAGATCGTAGTCCTGCGCGTAGCAGTAGGAAGGATTCCAGCCACCGGCCGACTCCATCAGTGCGCGATCGATGCAGATCGTGGAGCCATTGACATGGTTTGCGCGCAGCAGCGACAGCGTCTGAATGTCTGCGGCCGGAAGGCTCGAGATGTTTCGGCAGTCCGCCATCGCCTCCAATCGACCACCGGGCTCATGCAGCAGTGAGAAGTTGGCGTGAAAGAACCGCACGGACGGGTAGGCCTGCTGCGACTCGACGAAAGTCGCGAGCGCCGTCGGCTCCAAGCGGCCATCGGACGACAGCGAACAGATCCAGTCACCGGTGGCGTGCGACAACGCCGTGTTCAGCGCGACTGCAACGCCACCGCTCTCCTGATGAATGGCGCGCACCTGAGGATGCGTTGCTGCATACGTGTTCAATACCGCTCGGGTATCGTCCGCAGAACCATCATTCACGACGATGACTTCGAAGTCCATGAACGTCTGCGCCATCAGGCTGTCGAGTGCCGTCGTCAGCAGTGTGGCCTGATTGCAGGTCGGCACCAGGATCGAGAATCGCGGTTGTGCGCGACGCACGGTCGGTGGGAGCTGCGCTCCGGGCGCCGTCGTCAGCGTGCGCGTGACACGCGCCACCAACTGGTCGAGCACCGAACCGAATCGACCACAGTTCTCGTGCGTCACCAACGCGTTGTACTGCTGGCTGCTGCTGGCGCCACCGTACCAGTGAATGCCAATCGCATCCGCCGGCAGCGTGGCGAGATCCCCGGGTGCATGCATCTGATCGATCACTCGCCAGTCATAGGCGTAGACGACGTCCATCGGCACATTGAAATGCCCGATATCACCATGCCGGGCAGCCATCGCCGCATCGGTGGGATAGAGGTCGTTCACCAGATGCGACCCAATGCTCTGATAGTTCCGCACATCGAAGGCGCGCGGCGCAATGGACGCGACCGTACCGAAGACCGCTGCACCGGGAGCGCCGAGCAGAAATCCAATGAAGTGAACGCCGTAGTGCCGGCAATATCCGATCTCGGCATCACGATTCGCCGCGGTATTGAAACTGGCGGCAGACATCGGTCGATGGTACACGATATCCGCATCGCTGTAGAGTCCTCCGACGCCTGACAGGATATGCCAGCGAAAAAGATCCGCCTTGAAGGTCTCGCGGGCGTTCGCAATTGCAGGCCACGCGTCAAAGCTCACATCACAGCATTGCACGCCTGGCAATGCGAAGAGATCCCTGGTGTAATCGCGACCAAAGAAGTGATCGCCCTCATAGCACTCGCGCGTCGTCCACGACGTAGCGTTCGCCGACGACGTGACGGTCGCTGGCACATAGACGCGCACTTCCCAGTCAGGGTTGACCCGCTGAAATGACGCGACGCTCAGGTAGCGAAGGTACGAGGTGCGTTCGCCGCCCCAGTAGAAGTGAGCGATGCGCGGAATACGCGTGAGATGCCACGTGCCACTCGACAACGCGTTGGCTGCCGCCAGCAGTGCCGCGTCGTCGTTGTGCGACGCCAGCGCCTCAAACAGCGCGGAGCCGGGAAAGCGCTCACCGGCGCGCGCAACGGCAGCCAGTGCAGCAGCGGCGTCTGCCTGGGCGGCAGTCGACACGATCCGCTGGATCTCACGTTCCGGTGCCAGGCGCCGTATCTCCAGCGTCGGGCTCGTATTGGTCGGCGAGGTGTCTCTCGACTCGTCACTCATCGCAGCCAGCAACGAGGGCGTCGTGATCCCGGATGCCGCGGCAAGATCGGGTCGCCGGCACGAGAGATAGCGGCCCAATCGGGTTGCCGCGTCAGCCGCACCCGTCTCCATCAGCCGCCGGTGTTCCGCGACCATCAACTCGTAGGGGTCCGGAATCGTGACGGGTTCTGGCGTTGGGTGCGCAAAGCGCTCGAGGACACTGCGCAAGGGACCCGCGGTCTCTGCCACGATCACCTTTTGAAGGCCCTCCGCAACCGCCTGACACACCGCTGGCGTGTGTGCATCGTGCATCCACGCTCGGAACCGATCCAGCAGATACGGCGTCGGACCGGTCCCCGCGTATATCTCTGCGTTGAGATGCAACGCCGTGCGCAACGTGACCGACAGCGCTGCCATGAGCCCGTGCATCTGCGTCAGATCCAGCGTCGGGAACAAGGCTGGAAGATCATGTGCCTCGAGAAACGTCAGGCAGGCGCGCGCAGCGTCAAAGCGGCCCCCGTCCGGCAGACGCATCGTCTCCTGCCCCGCGTGAACGCGCGTGACCGCCACCACACTGTCGAGATAGTGGAGATCCGTGTGTTCCGCGACGCGCAGCCAATACTCCAGATCCTGTGCCGCTGGATACCCGAGGTCGAACGGACCGACCTCGGTGAACAGCGAGCGCTGGAAACAGACCGTGATCCCGTTCACGTAGTTGTGATGGAAGAGACCCATGATCTGTTCACCGCGCGGCGCCAGACAGTCCGGGCGAGTCGCGTAACTGCGACGTGTCTGGGACACCTCATCAAGGAGGTGAAAATTTGCGTGGAAGAATCGTGCGCCGGGATGCGCGCTGATCGCATGCGCAAATGTCGCCAGCGCAGTCGGCGCGAAGAGATCGTCCGCAGAGAGCCAGCAGAACCATGAGCCACGCGCATGTGCCGCCGCCGTGTTCAACGCCGCCGCTACGCCGCCATTTGTCTGCGACACCACGCGGATTCGCGAATCTCGCGCTGCGGCCGCCTGCGCGATCGCCAGTGATTCATCCGTCGAGCCATCATCGACCACCACTGCTTCCCAGTCTGAGGCGCTCTGCGCGATCAGACTGTCCAGCGCAGGACGCAAATACGTGGCGTGGTTGTACGACGGCACCAGCACCGAGAACATCGGTGCGCGCTTGACTTCACGCAGGGCCCGCTTCATTGGACAGAACCCGCTGATGAGGGAAGTGACGATAGCCGGTGACCAGACGCACCACGGTCTCGCTCACGTCGGTGGCGAGATACTCGGGCGGAGCCGTCCAGCGTGGCGGCGCGGCCAGCACAGTCGCCGTGCAGCCGAGAATGCGATCACGACTGGCACCAGCCAGGATGTTACTTCCGCACTCGAGCGTTTCGGGCCGCTCAGTGACGTCACGGAGCGTGACGGTTGGAACGCCGAGAATCGCGCACTCTTCCTGCACCGTGCCGCTGTCACTCAGGACACAGGCGGCATGGCGCTCCAGTGCGATGAAATCAAAGTATCCAAACGGTGGCAGAATCCGCACCGCACCCGACGCGGCACCGAGCCCGAACTCGGTGAGCCGCCGTTGGGTGCGGGGATGTGCACTCAGAATGATTGGCAGCCCATGGCGCACATACAGCGCCTCCAATGAACCCAGCACCGCATCCAGTCGCTGCCGCACGTCCACATTTTCCGCGCGATGCAGTGTCACGAGGAAGTACTCTCCGCGGGTGATTCCAAGCGTGGCATGCACATCCGACGCTTCGACCCGGGGCATGTAGTGCTGGATGACCTCGTTGATCGGATTCCCGGTGACATACACTCGATCGCTCGCGATCCCCTCACGCAGCAGGTTGTCTCGGCTGTTCCGGGTGTACGGCAGCAACACATCACTGCTATGATCGATCAGGCGTCGATTCACTTCTTCCGGCACACGGTCGTCGTAGCAGCGGTTTCCAGCTTCCATATGATAGATCGGAACACCGGCTCGCTTTGCGGCGATCGCACCCAGGCTCGAATTGGTGTCGCCAAGGACGAGGAACCGGTCCGGCTGCACGCGCTCGAGGACTTCTTCGACCCCAGTCAGAATTGTGCCCACCTGCGAGCCGAACGAGCCGCGCGCCCCAAGCTGGACGTCCGGTGCCCGGACGCCCAGGTCGTCGAAGAACAGACGGTCCAGAGCGTGATCGTAGTTCTGGCCGGTGTGCACGATCACCTGCTCGGCACAGGCATCGAGCCGCGGAATGATCCGGCTGAGCCGGATGATCTCAGGGCGGGTGCCCAGAATCGTCAAGACTTTCATCCGTGCGCCTCAGTGATCAGCAGTTGAACGGATGCGCTGCCAGTTCGGCAATCATCTCGTGGAATGTCGGGGGCGTGGCGTACCCCGCGGCGCGCCACACCGTGGCATTGATCTCGACATGTTCGGTCTGCACCGTGCGATCCGCCACGGTCTGTGCTTCACCATGTCGGATGTCCAGATCCATGCGACCGTACGCCGCCGCGAAACCTTCGAGCATCGCCGCCTTCGTGACCAGCCCAGTGGGCACCACGTGCAGGCGCGGCGGCACCGCCAGCCCATGCGTAATGATGCCGGCACACAGGCGCGCATAGTGATACGTCGTCACGCCATTCCACCGGTGATTCACAAACCCTGTCAGCGTGGCGCCGGTCGGCTGTTTGCGGAACCAGTCCAGCAACGAGACATGACCCTGAAGTTCCGGTCCGATGATCGAACAGCGCAGGTGATGCATCGTCGTGCCCGGAACTTCGCC
Organism: uncultured Gemmatimonadaceae bacterium; assembly: GCA_964392395.1. Taxonomy (GTDB): domain Bacteria; phylum Gemmatimonadota; class Gemmatimonadetes; order Gemmatimonadales; family Gemmatimonadaceae; genus JACMLX01. The sequence continues at coordinate 4,549 of CAYMQV010000002.1, read as the reverse complement.
AAGGCTCTTCGTCTTGCCATAGACATCGAGCGCATCGTGCAATGCGGTCTCGGTGTACATGCCGGTGCGGCCAGTGTAGACGCAGTCGGTTGCGATCTGGAGCACGCGTACCCCGGCCGCAGCCGCTGCTGCTGCAAGCAGGTGTGGCAGCAATGCGTTCACGCGGAGTGCGCGCTCGGTACTGGCGGCATCGTCATCCTTGATGTACGGCTTGATGATACCAATCGCATTGATCACCCAGTCGTAGGCGCGCAGATCCGGCAGCGGATCACGCTCCGCATCAAATGTGATGCAGGGGAGCGCGGCCGATGCACCGGCTACGCCTGGCCGCGCCGGATTTCTGGCCGTGACGGTGAGGGCGATTGACGGTTCGCGCGAGAGGACATCAGCGACCATGGCACCCAGCATGCCCGTGGCGCCAAGAATCAGGACCCGATGCGGGGGATGCGGGGACGCCTCACTCATCGCTCCTCCGCCTCCCACGGGTTCCACAATCGGGCGTCGTAGCGAACGTCGTCATTGCGGCTGTCTTCCACAGTCGACGTCGAGAAGAACATCAGCACCGCGTCCGCCGTCAGCGACATGAATCCGTTCGCGTAGCCGGCCGGGATGTAGAGCACCTGCGGCCGCGTCGCGGTGAGCACGTATCGCGACACCGGCTGCGACGGCGATGGATTGTCCCAATCATCGATCGGCACCGCGGCAACGACCGCCGCTCCGCGAGAGACGTACACGTACTTCGACTCATGCCGGTGCGCGTGCCATGCACGCACAAACCCCTGACGGTGATTGGTGACCGCGTAGAAGCGTTTCACGCCGGCAAAGTCAAAACCATTCACGAAGGCGACCGTCCCGCGATCATCCGTCGCGAGGCCACCATCGAGCAGGGTGGGTTGGTTCATCTGATGCGCTCAGGCAGCAGCGAGGTGGGTGCCATACTTCGCGAGGAACGACTGATTGGTGTACCGCGGGTTGTCGAGGTCACGGATGCGGCGGTTCACCACCAGCTCCTTCACCTCCTCGATCCCGGCATCGATGGAGTAGTCCGGATGAAAGCCAAACGTCGCAATCGCCTTGTCACTCCGGACGCGATAGTTGCGCGCGTCCTGAAAGGACATTTCACTGTGCTCCACGATCAGATCCGGGAAGTGATTGCGAACCTGGTACGCCAGATCGATGATGCGCACATTCTGCCGGTGCAGATTGAAGATGCCGCGATGCGACGTTCCGACATTCTGGACCACGGCGCGGGCGGCATCCTTGACATGCAGCAGCGGGCGGAACTGATCCCCGCCAAACACGGTGACTTTCCCGACGCTGTGCGCGCGCATCACCAGCGTGTTCACCACCAGATCGAGACGAATCCGGGAGAACAGATCGCCGACTCCATAGATGGTGCCAAGCCGGAAAATAATCGCATTCCTGTTCGTCAGCGCCGATTCGGCGGCGAGCTTGGTGGCGGCATACACCGACAGCGGATTCGTCGATGACGATTCGTCCAGCTCAATGTTCTGCGCGCCGTACACCGAACAGGTCGACATGAACACGATGCGACCATCGTAGTGTGCGGCCAGCCATTCCACTGCGCGCTGGTTGATGTCGGTGGCGATATCCGGATTCAGGGCACACGCACCATCACCGACCAGTGCGGACAGCCAGACCACCGTGTCCGCCCATGCCAGATGCGGAAGCAGACGAGCCGGCTCGCGGATGTCGCCGAAGACGAAATCCACCGGCTTTCGACACGATTCCTCATAGAGCAGCGCGTCGTAGATGCGCACCGTGTGCCCCTCCGCGAGCAGCTGATCCGTCACCGCACCGCCAATGTACCCCGCACCACCAACTACAAGGATGTTCACTGGGAAACTCCCGGGACGAAATGACAGGAACCTGATCCGACCGCCGTGATCCTTCGATGGACCGCAGTCATCGCACTCTGACGTTGCAATCGTGATGCCAGTCGAGTCCTGCGGCGAAGCAATTCTCCAAGTTGTTGTTCGTCAATGGTTTACCTCGCGCGGCGGACATCGCAGCGCACCGCCTGTCGTCTCCGGATGCGGCAACTTGTACCGCATCTGTTTGCCGCCGCGGCAGCGCCTGCCGATTCGTCGACGTTGCTGCCACGCGGAAGACGGCTTGCGCGTGCGCACCGAATGACGGATGAAAAAACATGTCATCCGCCGGTCATAGTGCCCCCGGCGAGAATTGCCGCAGGCGGAAACACCTGCCATATCGCAATCAGTCGAGCAAGTGTAAGTCGTTGGCATCAAACAGCTTAGCGTGCGGCACGCTTCCTGCTTGTCGGGTCTCCAGTCAACTCCACATCCCGCCAGGACCACCGCCCATGATTCGACCAGACCTCCGGAAGGTCGCGCGCATTGAGACGCCTCACGACGCCTTTCCGGAAGGCCGTGCGGCGCCGCCCGATCCGCAACTCGACGGGCGCAGCATTCTCATTACCGGCGGAACCGGTTCGTTCGGCAACCAATTCATCCGCACCATCCTCGAGCGCTACTCGCCCCGCCGCGTCATCATCTACAGCCGCGATGAGCTGAAACAGTTCGAGATGCAGCAGCTGGAACCATTCCGCTCCCGCAGCGACGTGATACGCTGGTTCCTCGGCGACGTGCGCGACGGCCCGCGGCTGATCAAGGCAATGGAGGACGTGGACGTCGTGATCCACGCCGCCGCACTGAAGCAGGTGCCTGCCGCCGAATACAACCCGTTCGAGGCGGTCAAGACGAATGTCCTCGGTGCGCAGAACGTGATCGACGCCGCACTCGCCTGCGGCGTCAAGAGGGTGGTCGCCCTCAGTACCGACAAGGCGGCCGCGCCGATCAACCTCTACGGCGCGACCAAGCTCGTCTCCGATAAGCTGTTCGTCGCGGCGAACAACCATCGCGGCAGCCGCAACGTTGCCTTCTCCGTGGTCCGGTACGGCAACGTCCTTGGCAGCCGCGGTTCCGTCATCCCGTTCTTCCTTGGCCGGCGCGACAGCGGGGTGCTGCCCATCACCGATTCGCGCATGACGCGCTTCAGCATCTCGCTGCAGGAAGGGGTGGACTACGTGCTGCTGGCGCTGGCAAAGGCCTGGGGTGGCGAGGTGTTCGTCCCCAAGATCCCCAGCTATCGCATTGTCGACGTCGCCGAGGCCATCGCGCCCGAGGCACGTCTGGAGATCGTCGGGCTGCGGCCCGGCGAGAAGCTGCACGAGGAGATGATCACCACCACCGATGCCATCGGCACCATCGAGTTCAGCCGATACTACGTGATCCTGCCCAGCACGCAGCTCTGGGACACGGAGCGGTTCCGCCTCGAGAGCAACGGCAGCATTGGACGACGCTGCCGTGATGGCTTCAGCTACAATAGCGGGGAGAATGATCACTTCCTGAGCGTCGACACGCTGCGCGAGCAGATCTTCGGCCGCACCGCCGCGTATGTCTGACGCATCGATCCCGTACGGCCGGCACGAGATCGACGAGGCCGACATCGCCGCCGTCGTGGCCGTGCTGCGTGGCGAGTGGCTGACGACGGGGCCCATGGTCGAACAGTTCGAGTCGGCGTTCGCCGAGTTTACCGGCGCCGCCCATGCGGTGGCCGTGAGCAACGGCACCGCAGCGCTGCACGTCGCCATGCTTGCCTGCGGCATCGGCCCCGGGGATGAGGTGATCGTTCCTGCTCTCACCTTCGCCGCCAGCGCCAACTGCGTGCGCTACGCAGGGGCGACGGTGGTGTTCGCCGACGTGCGCGTGGACACGCTGACCGTGGACGTGGACCATGTCGAGTCACTCATCACGCCGCGCACGCGCGCGATCGTCGTCGTGGACTACGCGGGCCTCCCCGCCGATCTGGGCCCGCTGTCGGCCCTCGCCACGCAGCATGGCCTGCGGCTGATCGAGGACGGCTGCCATGCGCCCGGCGCGCACTATCGTGGCGCCCCGGTTGGCAGCATTGCCGACTGCACCACGTTCAGTTTCCACCCGGTGAAGCATCTCACCACCGGCGAGGGCGGCATGGTCACCACCGCCGACGCGGCGCTCGCCACGCGGATGCGTATGTTCCGCAACCACGGCATCACCAGCGACCAGCGCACACGCCAGGCACTGGGTACGTGGGAGTACGACATGGTGGCGCTGGGATACAACTATCGACTCCCCGATGTGCAGTGCGCGCTCGGGCTGTCGCAGCTCTCGCGGCTCCCGCAATGGCTCGATCGGCGCCGCGCGCTGGCCGCGCGCTATGTCGAGCAGCTGGCGCCGCTGCCGGGGATACGTCTCCAGACAGTGCCCGACGATCGCACGCACGCGTGGCACCTGTTTCCCCTGCGCCTGACCGGCGAGTCGGTGAGCGAGCGGCGCCTGGCGCTCTACCGCGCCCTGCGCGCGCAGGGCATTCATGCCGGTGTGCATTATCGGCCGGTCCATCAGCTCTCCTACTATCGCGACCTGGGCTACCCCGCCGACCTCTGTCCGGTTGCCACGCAGGCATACGACGGGCTCCTGTCCATTCCGATGTGGCATGGGCTCACCGATGACGCGCAGCTGCGCGT
>CAYMQV010000001.1:61388-78949 GCA_964392395.1 uncultured Gemmatimonadaceae bacterium | reverse complement strand
TACCGAGTCTGCGTCGAAGTCACCAACGAGGCCGATGTCGCCATACGTCGCCGCGTAGAAATCGCGATGGAAGGCGCGCGCCGAATCGAGGGAAACGGCCTTCCAGTCTGCAATCGCTTCGGGCAGCGTCGGCGCATAAAGGGGATGTGCGCGCTCCCGTGACGTCAACGCGCGGCCCAGCGCGGTCGCGGCCAGCGCCTGCGGATCACTCAGGCCCGATTCGATCTGCGCCAGGTTTTCCGTACGGAGCTTTTCGAACTCCTCCTTGTCGAAGGCGGGCTTGCGCAGCATCTCCGCCACCAGCCGAAGCGTCGGAGCGAGATTCTCGCGCCGCACCTGGAAGGAGGCAGTCGCCGATCGGATCGACCCGCTGACGCTGACCGATGCCTTCAGCTTGTCGAGCGTATCCTTCATCTGCTGGCGGGTCCGTTCCATCGTGCCTCGCATCAGCAGCGCACCCGCCACACTGGCTGCCACCCGTCGATTCATCAACGACTGTTCGGTACCGAAGCGCAGTACCATGCTGCCCTGCACCACACTGCCGCGGGTGCGCTTCGGCAGCAGCGTCAGGCGCATGCCGTTCGGCAGCGCAGCCTTGACCGTCCGCGCGTCGATGTTGGCCGGCGTGGCATCGAACGCCTCGCCTTCAGCCACCTTCTGCGATCCGCGGTAATCGCGCACCAGCGTCTGCACAGCGGGCGCGTCGGGAATCTCGGCGCGATCGGGCTTTTCGGTCGGGACGTATGCCACTGATGCGCGATTGTCCGGCTTCAGGTAGGCTGCGGCCACACGCTGAACATCGGCAGGGGTCACCGTCCGCAGTCGGTCGCGGGTGATGTGGAGCAGGCGCCAGTCGCCGCCCGCCTCGTACTCGGTGAGGGCAAAACCAACGTTCTCGGAGTTGTCGAGCAGCTGTTCGATGCCGCTGACCACTTCATTCCGGGCCCGCTCCACATCTTCTGCCGAGAATGGCGTCGTCCGCACGCCATCCAGCAACGACAGCATCGCGGTGCGGACTGAATCGAGCGACTGTTCCTTGCGCACATCGGCCCAGGCGATGAGGGCACCAGGCTCCCGCAGATCGAACGTCAGGCCGACGATGGCTGCCGCCAGCTTGGCGTCCACCAGCCCCTTGTACAAGCGGCCGCCCGGCTCCTGCGTCAGCAGTTTGCTCAGCACCTGTACCGCCGCATTGTCCGGGTGCGCAATTGCCGGCACCTTGTACATCACGCCGAAGATCTGCTTGTCGCCGACTCGGCGAATGGTCGCCGTCCGTTCACCGTCCTGCGCCGGATCGCGGGTGTAGGTCGCATACAGCAGATTGCCACGCTCGAGCGAGCGCACCGGACGTCGAATTGCACCGAACTTCCGGTTGATCAGTGCCAGCGTCCTTTCGACTTCGAACTTGCCCGCCACCACCAGGACCGCATTGTCGGGCTGGTAGTACTTCCGATAGAACGCCTGCAGGCGCGTGATCGGCACGTTCTCGATGTCGCTGCGTGCACCGATGGTGCTCTTGCCGTAATTGTGCCAGTGATATCCCGTTGCCATCAGCGCCTGCCAGACCGTGCGCTCGGGGCTGTTCTCGCCCGATTCGAACTCGTTCCGGACCACCGTCATCTCACTCTCGAGATCCTTGGCGGCGATGAACGAATTCACCATCCGGTCGGCTTCGAGATCCAGCGCCCAGTCGAGGTTCGCGGCGGTGGACGGCACGGTTTCGAAGTAATTCGTCCGATCGAACCAGGTGGTGCCATTCGGTCGTGCGCCACGCTCGGTCAGCTCACCCGGGATATCGCGGTGCTTCGGCGTTCCCTTGAACACGAGGTGTTCGAGCAGATGCGCCATGCCCGTTTCGCCATACGCCTCGTGCCGCGAGCCGACCAGATACGTGATGTTGACCGTCACCGTGGGCTTCGACTGGTCGGGAAAGAGCAACACCTTCAGCCCGTTGTTCAGTCGGTACTCGGTGATTCCTTCGACGGTGGCGCCCTTGACCGGAGCGGGCGGGGCGCCGGCACGCGGCGCATTCTGAGCCCCGAGGGGCGAGACGATCAGTGCCAACAGCAGCGGACAACGGAGACGGAGCGGCATATGTGGGAAGAGTGACGGGTCGCAGGGCGGTGGCGTCGCATGCAATACTACACACGACCCCCGCCCTGCAGTTTCACCTCATTCCCCGGGGCCTCAGAACGCCGTCGTCAACCGGACAGTGAATGCCCGCCCAGGCAGGTTGTAGCCGCGCTTCTCGTAATAGTTCTCATCGGTCACGTTGGTCAGCTGGACGTCGGCTCGGAGACGGCGGGTCAGGCGCAGCCCGGCCGTCAGATCGAGGATCGCAAATGGCGGGTACTCGATATCCGAGATATCGGAGAAATCACTGAAATCGCTGTCGGTCCGCGTCCCGACATACCGTCCCAATACGCCGAGCCGGAGGCGGGAACGGTCATCGTACTCCAGTCCGACGTTCCAGTTGGCCGCAGCCACGTTCTTGATTTGCAGCGTGTTGTCGGGTGTACCGAGGCGCACGCCCGGGAAGATCGAGGCCGGCGTGAAGTTCGTGACACCGTTGAACTGCGCCGCAGCCACCGTGACCGTCGGCGTGGTTTCCGTGGCGGTGAAAATGCGTGTCGCGTTGGCAAAGGCATTCAGTGACCAACGGCGACCGAGCGCGGTGCCGATATCGTATCGAACGGTTGCTTCGGCACCGCGAATCGATGCCTGACCGGCATTGACCGACGTCTGCACGCGCGAGACCAGCGTGCCGTTGGCCAGCACAGGACGCTGACCCACCGCAAACGATGCCCGCGCCGAGGTGATCCGATCGGTCACCGAGGTCGCGAAATACGTGACATCGGCGTCGAACGCACCGTTGAGGCGTGTCACGCCAAGACCAATGTCGGTCGTGATCGAATTCTCGGACTTGAGTGCCGGATTGCCGAAGGTGATCGCGGCAACGCCGGCGGTGACCGTCTGCGTCAGGCCAGCGCGCCCAAAGGCATCCGGCGCAAGAAAGGCGCGTCCGACGCTGCCGTGTGCACGCGCGCCGCCGCCGATCGCATACAGCACGCCAGCGCTGGGGTTGAACACCGTGAACGCGTCATCGCCGGGTGTCACGTCGGTCCGGAACGGTGTCGCCAGCAGGGCCAGTGTGACGCGATCTGCCCGGGCACCGAGCGTGGTGATCAGTCGCCCATCCAGCGCCGTGAGGCGTGCTTCACCGAACGCTGCCAGTGACTGCACCCTGCTGTTCGGGCTGAAGGTACCCGTTTCCAACGTCGCTGACGCGTAGCGGCGCGACGACGCCTCCTGCTGCGTCGCATCGATCCCGAACACGATCTGTTGACCCGCCAGGCGCACCGCATCCTGCAGCTGCAGGCCACGCGTCTGCGCCCGCGACGCAAAACTCACGTAGCGCACACTGTCGGGGCGATTGTAGTTGTCACCCGTCTCGTTGGTCGTGAAGACGCGAGCGAGCAGTCCGTGCGCGCCGAACGTTCCCGCCAGATCCGCCGATCCGCCGGCGCGCCGGACATCCTTGCGCCCGTTGCCGGGAAAGGGTGTGCCGGCCGAGTAGAGATCGCCGGGCGACGCAACGTCCTCTGCATCGAACAGGTCGCCGCGAAGGTCGATTCGGATACGATTCGTGATCGCGCCACCAAGGCGCACGTTGCCACTGGTGGACGCCAACGTCGTGAACGTGCGGGTGACGCCGTCGCCCAGGGTGTCGGCCACGTATCGATTGGGCCTGGCGCCGGTTGGATAGATCTTCAAGGCGCTGTCGCGACCGAAGACGCCGCGCAGTGCGTTGCCCCCGCCAAGCCGGAAGTCGTCGCGCTGGTCGTAGCGGCGCAGGCTCACGTCGGCATCGAACCCGCCAGCCAGCCGCCCGCCACCAGCCACGCGAAATTCACTCGCGCCGAAGCTCCCGGCCAGCGCCGACACCAACCCGCTGCGCGCGCCGGTGCGTTGACGCGTGACGACATTGATGACACCGCCCATCGCACTCGATCCATAGAGTGCCGATGCCGGGCCCTTGACGACTTCGATGCGCTCGACATCCTGCAGATCGAGCATCGCGACGTTCGTGATCCCGCTGGGTCGCCCATCGAGCAGGATCAGCGACCGCTGCTGGATCGAACCGACCTGCGGACGGAACCCGCGAATGCCGATGCCGCCAAGCAGACCGGGGTACTGCACCACGTCGAGATTGGCGCGCTTCTTCAGCAGGTCGACCATGTCGAGCGCCGGTGTCGCATCGATGGTCGCCCGCGAAATCACGTCCACTCGGCGCGGGAGTGAATCGGCGGTGACGGGGTAGCGGGACGCGGTGGTGATGACCTGGGGCAGGCGCTGGATGCGCGCCGAATCCCGAACGGGTTGCTGCGCGCGCAACGAAATGGCGCACAACGCGGTGGCACCGATCGTCGCGAGGACGAGGGTGCGGACATGTGTGGACATCAGTCTCTCGACGCGCGGCCGCCCTCGCAGCCTCGCGTAACCGGAATGCCCGCGCACAGCGCCGCCGAACAACGACCGGATCATCGCTCGCGCCGCGATGACGCGGCACGAGGCAAAAAAACCCGTTCGTCCACACAGTGGACTGAACGGGGGTAGTCGCGCATGACTGCAGTCGCCGTGCGGGCGCTGCGGTTGGGCACGATCACCCCGCTCCCCTCCCTCGAGGGGCCTGCTGCGGGCGTGATCAGGGCCGGTCTCCTGGCTCGAAACCACCGAGTTGCCTTCCCGCGGCGCTACTCGCCGCAGTGGCGTCACACTCGATGCTGCCGACTTGCGTCAGCCGTTCCTTACAGTGGCGGGGCCGCGCCGGTGTTTCACCGGACTTCCGGATGGCCAGATCACGTCAGAATTGTTCAGGCAGCATACCGCACGCCGCCACTCATGGCAAGGAAAGGCGTCGCGACACCATGCAGCACCATGCAGCACAGTCGGGACATGAGACGTAACGTTCGCATACCATTCGCTCGTCTCCGCCGCGCGCCCGTTTCGGTTCCGACCCACTGGTGCGGTTCACCTTCCAGAGTGTCCCATGCGAAACCTGGGTTTCGTCATCCGCCGCGTCGCTGCGGCGATCGCGGTTCTGCCTGCACTGGCCCTCGCGCAGGACGGCTACCGCCAGCCCCCCGAGCCGATCCGGAGCATCCTCGACGCCACGCCGACACCACGCGTCGCCGTCAGTCCGGACAACACACGACTGCTGCTGCTCGACCGGCCGTCACTGCCGGGCATCGCCGAAGTGGCCGCGCCCTACGTCGCGATGGCCGGTCAGCGACTCAATCCGAACACCAATTTTCCCTCGCGCGCCGCCACCAGCACCGGTCTCACGATCATGGCGATCGCGACCGGTGCCACTGGCACCGTGTCGCTACCGGTCGGCGTCAAGGTTGGCACTGTCCGCTGGTCACCCGATGGCCGGCGCGCGGTATTCCCGATGATCACCGATCAGGGCGCAGGGATCGGCATCCTCGATGTCGCCTCGGGGCTCGTGTCTCGCGTCGGCCGCGTGCAGGTCAACGGTGCCTTCGGCGATCCGTGTCTCTGGATGCCGTCGAGCGATGCCCTGGTGTGCAAGACAATTCCGGCATCGCGTGGTGCAGCGCCGCAAGCGCCGTCCGCCCCGAACGGACCGGTGACGCAGGAATCGTTCGGCCGGAAGTCGCCGGAGCGCACCTATCAGGACCTGCTCACCGACGGCACCGACGACACGCGATTCACGTACTTCGGCACCAGTCAGATTGCCGTCGTGTCGCTGTCGGGCACGGTGCGCACCATCGGTGGTCCGGCGGTCTTCACGTCGGCGACGCCATCACCCGACGGGCGCTACCTGCTGACGTCGGCCATCCACACCCCGTACAGCTACGTGGTGCCGTTCTCGCGCTTTCCGCTGCTCACCGAAGTGTGGAGTGCGGACGGCCAGAAAGTGCGGACGGTGCATGATCGTGCGCTGGCGGCGGAACAGTCGACCGCCTTCGATGCCGTCGATGCTGGCCCGCGCAACATCGCCTGGCGCGCCGATGCGCCGGCAACGCTGGCCTGGATCGAAGCACTGGATGGCGGCGACCCAGCCCGCGCTGCCGCCCGACGTGATCGTATCGTCACTCTCGAGGCGCCGTTCACCGCCACGCCAACGCAGCAAGCCGCGGTCGGCACACGGGTTCGCGGTGTGACGTGGGTACGCAGTGATCTGGCGATGGTCACCGAGTACTGGTGGAAGTCGCGCCAGACGAAGACCTGGCTGATCAATCCATCCACACCCGGTGCCGCACCGCGGCTGCTCTTTGATCGTTCGGCCGAAGACGCCTACAGCGATCCGGGCTCGCCGGTGATGACGATGACGGCGCAGGGCACGATGGTCGCAAAAACCTCTGCCGATCGGAGCGCGATCTTCATGACCGGCGACGGCGAAAGCCCGACCGGTGCGCAACCCTTCCTCGATCGCATCGACATCGCGACGGCCAAGGCGACGCGACTCTGGCGCTCACAGGGCGAGCAGTACGAGGAGCCGGTCGCGATGCTCGATGATCGTGGCTCGCGCGTGCTCACGCGTCGACAGACCACCACCGAGCCGCCGAACTACTGGGTGCGTGATCTGGTGCGCCGCATCGCGCCGCGTCAGCTCACCCGCTTCGCCGATCCGGCACCACAGTTCGCCGGCATCACCTCCAGGCTGGTCACGTACTCGCGCCCCGACGGCGTGCAGCTCTCGGCCACCCTGTATCTGCCGGCCGGATACAGCGCCGAACGTGACGGTCGCCTGCCCTTCTTCTTCTGGGCCTATCCGCAGGAGTTCAAGAGTGCCAAGGCGGCCGCGCAGGTGCGCGGGTCACCACATCTCTTCGTCCGTCCCACGGGCGCCAGTCATCTGTTCATGCTGACACAGGGCTACGGCGTGCTCGATGGGCCGACGATGCCGATCGTGGGTGAGGGCGACAAGGAGCCGAACGACACCTACGTCGAGCAGCTGGTGGCGAGCGCGAAAGCCGCCGTCGACAAGGTGGTCGAGCTGGGCGTTGCCGACCGTGACCGCATCGGCGTCGGAGGCCACAGCTACGGCGCATTCATGACCGCCAACCTGCTGGCGCACAGCAACATCTTCCGCGCCGGTATCGCACGCAGCGGTGCCTACAACCGGACGCTGACACCGTTCGGATTTCAGCAGGAGGAGCGGCCGTACTGGGACGCGAGTGCGATCTACAATCGCATGAGCCCGTTCACCTACGCCGACAGCATCAAGACGCCGATTCTGCTGATCCATGGCATGAACGACGACAACAGCGGCACCTTCCCGATCCAGTCCGAGCGCATGTACGCGGCGCTCAAGGGGAATGGCGCCATTGTGAGGTATGTGCAGCTACCGGGCGAAGCGCATGGCTATCTCGGTCGCGAAAGCGTCGGACACACGCTGGCCGAGATGGTGTCGTGGCTGGATCAGTTCGTGAAACCCGTCAAGCCGCGGACCAAGGCGGACTGAGCTCGCCGCCGTTCGGAATCCACGAGCGTTCCGCACGGAAACGCACAGGAGCAACGGCATAGCGAAAAGAAGCAAAAGAGCAACTGCATAACGCAAAGGTGCAAAGGCGCAAAGGCGCAAAGCGTTCCACACCGAGTCGGCCATTCGTGTAACGCGACAGGTTGTAATGCTGTAGGAACTGCAACTGCAAGCGCAGTTCCCAAAGTCGTTCAGAGGATTTGCACTGCTGTACCTCGCAGAATCAGCGCCAGAACCCTTTGCGCCTCTGCGCCTTTGCATCTTTGCGTTAACGCCGTTGCCGTTGCCGTCGGAGTCGCGGTGACAAGCCCATCAGCACGTCTTCACCGCAACGAGTACGACAGATCTCACCCACTGGAGCTGCAATGCGAACGCTGGTACTCGGACTGACATGCCTGCTGCCAACGTTTGTGTCGGCACAGCCCACGATTCGCGAGATCGACGGAGCCCCGTTTGCCGCGACCATCGTGGCCGCGCCAGCAGCGAACGCGGTGGCGTTCGTGCTCAACGCGCGAGGAGTGCGCAACATCTGGGTCACCGACTCCACGCGCGCCGCGGCGCGAATGGTGACGGCCTTCACGCAGGATGACGGCCAGGACATCACGTCGCTCGCATTCAGCGCTGATGGACGCACGCTGTTCTTCGTGCGCGGTGGCGGACCGAATCGCACCGGCGACATTCCCAACCCGACCAGCGATCCCGCCGGTGCGGAGCAGGCGATCTGGCGTGTCGCGCTCGACGGCTCGCCGGCAGCGCGCGTCACTGAGGGATCGTCGCCGACACCAGCGCCACGCGGACCAGGATTCGCGTTCACGCGTCGTGGCGCCATCTGGATGGCGACGTTGGCCGGTGACTCCGTGCACGCCGCGCAGCTGTTCAGGATGCGTGGTAGTGGCGGGTCGTTGCGCTGGTCCCCGAATGGAGCGCAGCTGGCGTTCGTGTCGAACCGTGGCACGCACAGCTTCATCGGCGTGTATACGCCCGGATCGAAAGCGCTGCGCTGGATCGCGCCCAGTACCGACGGCGACAACTCGCCCGTCTGGTCACCGGACGGATCGAAGCTGGCCTTCCTCCGGATGCCGTACGACGGGCAGCAACTCGGCTTCCGCTCAACGCGCACGGCGCAACCGTGGGGGATCATGGTGGCCGATGCAGTGAGCGGCACTGCGCGGGAGATCTTCCGTGCATCCGTCGGTCGCGGGAGTGCGTACTGGGCGATCGTGGCCGAAAATCAGCTGTTCTGGGCCGCCGGCGATCGCATCGTCTTTCCCTGGGAAAGGACGGGGTGGGTGCACCTCTACAGCATCGCGAGCACCGGTGGGCCACCGACGGAACTCACGCCCGGCAACGGCGAAGTCGAGTTCGTGTCGCAGAGCCAGAACGGCACGCGACTGATCTACAACACCAACATCGGTGACATTGATCGTCGCCGAGTGATGACCGTGGCGGCCGATGGCCGTTCGGCACCAGCGCCCGCGGTCAGTGGCGCACACATCGCGTGGAATCCCGTCGAGTCGAGCAAGGGCACCGTCTACGCGCTGGTGAGCGACGAGCGCATGCCGGCGCATGCTGCGGTCCTCGATGCGGGCCAATGGAAACCGTTGGCGCCGGAGACGATGCCCGCCGACTATCCGGCCTCGTCGTTGGTGATGCCCTCAGCCATCACCCTGCGCGCGGCCGATGGATTCACGTCGTACGGCCAGCTGTTCATGCCACCGAATGCCACACCGGGCAAGAAGTACCCTGCGGTGATCTTCATGCACGGCGGCTCGCGCCGGCAGATGCTGCTCGGCTGGAATTACGGCAGCTACTACCACCATGCGTACGCCATGAATCAGGCGCTGGCGCTGCGCGGGTACATCGTGGTCTCGCTCAACTATCGGAGTGGAATCGGCTACGGCATGGAGTTCCGCGAGGCGCTGCGGCAGGGCGCAACGGGCGGCAGCGAGTATGGCGATGTGGTTGCCGCAGCGCGCTGGCTGGGCGCGCGAGCCGATGTCGATCGGGCACGCATCGGACTCTGGGGCGGATCGTATGGTGGGTATCTCACCGCCATGGGACTCACGCGCAATCCTGAGCTCTTCAAGGCCGGCGTCGACGTGCACGGGGTCCACGACTGGAATGTCGGCATCAGGACCTTCCTTCCTGACTACGATGTGTACGAAGATCCGGCGCGCACCACACTGGCCTATCTCTCGTCACCGATGGCGCAAGTCAGGAACTGGCGCGCGCCGGTGCTGCTCATTCACGGCGATGACGATCGCAACGTGCGGTTCATCGAAACGCTGACCCTGATCGAGCGGCTTCGCGCGCAGCAGGTGTCCGTCGAGCAGCTGGTGTTTCCTGATGAAATCCATGGGTTCCTGCGGCACGATTCGTGGATCCGTGCGTATGAGGCCGCGCTCGATTTCTTCGCGCGAAAGATGTGACTCGCACTGATTCGTGCGGATCTTCTGCCACGCCTGCGCTCACCTCCGGGAATACTCGGACCGTCCTCGCGGTCTGCCGCTGTGACCCCGGTGACGATGTTGATCGCCGATTCTGTAACGCGCGGAGGAAGCCATGATGACCGTGGACATTCGAACCTGCGGCGGCTGCGCCGTGGCCAGCGCCGCGTTGTCACGGCGTGACTTTGTATCACAAGCAACCTTGGCGGCCGTCGCGGTTGCATTGAGCGGATGCGGCGGCGGTGATGGTGGGCCAACATCTCCGCCATTCGTACCGAAGCCTCCGGCGCTGCCGACGCCGCTGATCATCACGCTGGCAAACTTTCCCGCGCTCGCCACCGTCGGCGGCGTCGCGCGTGTCAGCAGCCAGCCACCGATTGCGCTGGCTCGGGCCGCCATCGGTCTGGTTGGCTATTCGCTCGAGTGTACACACGCCGGCACCACGGTCGACATCCGATCGAACTTCACGCTCAAGTGCCCCAATCACGGCGCCGAGTTCTCCTTCGATGGCAGCTGGACTGGCGGTGAGCAGCAGACGTCGAGTCTCTTTCGCGTCACGGTGACGCCAGATGCGACCGGGGCGACGGTCTCCCTTTCGACCTGAGCAGCACTGCGGTCTATTGGCCGGGGGTTGACACATCTCTCATGTCAGGGCACTCTACCATCCATGAGCCACACGGTCCGCGCCCTCTTTACCAGCTTTTATTACTTTGGCCGCCTCGCGGACCAAGGTGGTAAAGCGAGCGCGTAGTACCGCGACCGACTTTCCTCCGAGGCCCGCAGCGATGCGGGCCTTTCGCTTTTCTGCGAAGCCCGAACGCTGCGGACTCCTCTCCACGACGCCTCACGGCATCGGAGCCCCGCCAATGCAGACCCCGCCCAGGACCGCCAGCACCACCCCCGATCGTACTCCCGAACAGCAGCGCGCCGCCGAACGCGTGGAGTCGCTCCGTGCCTCCATCGATCGCATCGACGAGATGCTCGTCTCTCTGATCGGTGAGCGGCAGCGCCTTGCCCGAGCGGTCGGCACCGCCAAGCGGACGGCCGCGATGCCCCCGGTCGACGCCACCCGTGAGCACGACGTGATCCAGCGGATCGCCAATCACGCCAGCGACCATGGCGTGAACGACACGGAAGCGCGGCTCCTTGCGGATCAATTGATCCGCCTGGCGCGAACCACACAGGGATTGCCCGTGGTGAGCCGCCGCGAGTCGGCCGCCGCGTAGCTGGCGGTGAATCGCGCCACAAAGGCCCGGGGCTGTGCGTAGACTTTCCGCACACCGGACCGTCGACGCCCTCACCGCCACGCCGCATGACCACTCGCCGCGATTTTGTCGCCACCACCGCGCTGGCCGCCGGTGCCCTCGCCCTTGGACGTCCGCGCGACGCGGCGGCCCATTCGCGCCTCATGCCGCATCTGCAGCATCGCATGGATGCGCCAACGCGCGACCTGCTGCTCCTGGCACTCGACGCCGCCAAACGCGCCGGTGCCAGCTATGCCGACGTTCGCATCCAGCGCGTACAGCGCAACGCCGTGTTCACCCGGGAACGCCAGGTGCTCGACATCATCGACAGTGATACCATCGGCTGCGGCGTGCGGGCGCTGGTGGATGGCTGCTGGGGTTTTGCCGCCACGCCGCGCCTGACCAACGAGGGTGTGCAGCGCGCCACGATGGAAGCGGTCGCCACCGCCAAGGCCAACCGGGTTGCGCGCGACAAGCCGATTGAACTGGCCCCGAATCCGAGCCACCCCGACGCCACCTGGTCGAGCGGTTTCACCATCGATCCGTTCACCATCTCGATCGAGGAGAAGGCGACACTCGCGATTGCGGCGAACAGTGCCGCACTCTCGGTTGCTGGTGTGCGCTTCGTCAGCACACAGCTGCAGTTCGTGAAGGAAGAACGGAACTACGCCAACACCGACGGCTCGATCATCGCCCAGACGCTGGTGCGGACCTATACGCCGATGAGCATCACCGCGGTCAGCGCCGATCGCAGCGACTTCGCGATCCGTGACGCGGTCGTGCAGCCCACCGGGCGCGGCTGGGAATCGGTGCTCGAGAACGACCTGCCGGGCAATGCGAAGAAGTGGGCCGAGGAAGCAGCCGAGAAGCTGAAGGCGAAGTCGGTGGAACCAGGGCGATGGGACCTGATCCTGCATCCGTCCAACCTTGGACTCACGCTGCACGAGTCGGTAGCGCATCCGACGGAGCTCGATCGCGCCTACGGCTACGAAGCCAACTACGCCGGCACCTCGTTCGTCGCACCGCCGGAGAAGGTGCTCGGCTCACTCAAGTTCGGATCACCGCTGATGACCATCACCGGTGATCGCTCTGAACCCGGCGGCTGCGCGACCATTGGTTACGACGATGATGGCGTGAAGCCGGAAGCATTCACGATCGTCAAGGATGGCATCTTCGTCGACTATCAGACCACGCGCGAACAGGCGATGTGGCTCGATTGGTGGTACAAGAAACAGGGTATGCCGACGCGCAGCCACGGCTGTTCCTACGCCGACTCGTGGAGTAGTGTCGCGTTTCAGCGGATGCCGAACGTGTCGATCAAGCCGGGTGCGAAGGACCTCGGCTGGAACGATCTGATCGCGGCCACCGACAAGGGCATCGCGATCCTCGGACGCGGGTCGTACTCGATTGATCAGCAGCGCTTCAACGGCCAGTTCGGCGGCGCCCTGTTCTACGAAGTGCGCGGCGGCAAGATCGTCGGCCAGCTGCGCGACGTGGCGTACCAGTTCCGCACCACGGAATTCTGGGGCGCACTCGACATGCTGGGCGGCCAGAAGAGCTACGAGCTCTACGCCACATTCTCCGATGGGAAGGGGCAGCCGGGACAGGCGAATGCCGTCACGCACGGCTGTGTGCCAACCCGCCACAAGCAGGTCAACGTCATCAACACCGGGCGCAAGGCATGAGCATGATCCTCGACCCGCGCGCGCCGCGCTCTCTGCTGGCGGAAGATGTGGTGATCTCGCGTTCCGATGCACAACGCGTGATCGAGCGCGTGATCACGCTGTCACGCGCCGATTCGGTGCAGGCGGTGATCCGGTCATCGCGCACGCGCAACGTCCGCTTCGCCGCCAACCAGCTCTCCACCGCCGGTGTGGTGGAAGACACGACCCTGGTCGTGATGTCGTTCATCGGTCGCAAACACTCGGCCGTCACCACCAACGATCTGTCACCGGAGAGCATCGAGCGCACCGTGCGAAAGGCGGAAGCCATTGCGCGCCTGGCGCCGGATGATCCGGACATGCTGCCGGTGCTCGGCCCGCAGAACCTGCGCGACCTGAGCGCCGCCTGGGACGAGGCGACCGCCAACCTGCCCGCGGGCGACGTGACCGCCGCCGCCAACACGGCGCTCGGTCCTGCCCGACGCGCGGGCAGTATGCTGAACGTGGCCGGCTTCCTGGTGACCGGCGCCGACGCCATCGCCATCGGCACCAGCGCGGGCCACTTCGCCTATCACCGTGGCACCAGCGCCAACTACACACTCACCGTCCGTTCGGCCGACGGCACCGGCTCCGGCTGGAGCGGCGAGGATGCGGTCGCATGGAGTTCGCTCGACTTCGCCGCGGTCAGTGCCCAGGCCATCGAGAAGGCGACCACGTCCCGGAGTCCGGTCGCAATCGAACCGGGGCGCTACACGGTCATTCTCGAGCCGCAGGCGGTCGGCGACCTGGTCGGGCTGATGCCGCGCTACTTCAACGCCCGCAGCGCCGACGAAGGCCGAAGCCCGTTCGCGAAACAGGGCGGCGGCAACAAGCTCGGCGAAACGATCGTCAATGCCATGATCACCCTCTCCAGCGACCCTGGCGACCCGATGGTACTGGCCCAGCCTTTCGATGGCGACGGCATGCCACTGACGAAACAGTCGTGGATCACCAACGGCACACTTTCGACGATGTTGGTTCCAAGGGCCTGGGCGGCGCGGAAGAACCTCGTCGCAACGGGGACCCCGAACAACATCATCCTGAGCGGTGGAAATACCTCTCGTGAGCAGATGATCGCCAGCACCCAGCGCGGCGTGCTGGTCACGCGCCTCTGGTACCTGCGCGAGACAGATCCGCGCACCATGAGCTACACCGGCCTCACCCGGGACGGCACGTTCCTGATCGAGAACGGCAAGATCTCCAGGTCGATCAAGAACATGCGCTTCAACGAGAGCCCGTTGTTCCTGCTCAACAACGTCGAGGCGCTCGGTCCGGTGCGACGGACCGCATCAGATGGGCCCGGTACGCAGATCATGCCGATTCTGAAGGCGCGCGACTTCAACTTCACGTCGTTGTCGGACGCAGTCTGAACGGACCGCAGCCGTGTTTGGCGCGCGTTTCGGGGGTCGGGAGATCGTGAACAGAGTTGACGCTGGCCGAGCAACGTCACCGGCGGCGTGTCACGCCAGAACCAGCCGTCCGGCGCGGCCAGATTGATAGTTCAGCTCGCCAGATCGGAGTGTTTTTACGAAGTCTGACATCCTTTCGGCGTGCACGAATCCAAATTGTCTCTCGAGCGTACGACCCAACGCGGCGCGCCACGACGCGCGCCCGACGTGCTGTTTCCGTCCTGCCACCCGAGTCCTCTCCGCATGACAACCCGTCGGGATTTTCTCGCCACCAGTGCGTTCGCCGCGGGTGCCATGGCCGTCGCCTCGCTGCCTGCAGAGGCAGAGGCGTATACGCGCCGCCTGGCACCGCTCACGCCGCACGAACAGCCGCCGATGGATGCGCCCACCAGGGACCTGCTGATGGCTGCGCTCAACTCGGCCAGAATGAGCGGCGCCTCGTTTGCCGACGCCCGCATCGGGCGCACGCAGCGCAACTTCGTCATCACGCGTGAACAGCAGATCATCGAGATCGTCGACACCGACACGATGGGCTGCGGCGTTCGCACGCTGGTTGACGGCTGCTGGGGCTTTGCCGCGACGCGCACGCTGACTGCTGATGGTGTTGCCGCTGCCGCACGCGATGCCGCCGCCATTGCGAAGGCAAATCGCGTCGCCCGCGACCGCAGCGTGGAGCTGGCGCCGGCGCCATCACTCGGTGAACGCACCTGGTCGAACGGCTTCACCATAGATCCGTGGACGATTCCAGTCGAGCAGAAAGCCGACCTGCTGATCCGGGCGAACGCCGAGGCACTCAAGGTGCCGGGTGTGAAGTACGTGGCGAGCCAGATGTTCTTCGTCAAGGAAGAGAAGAACTATGCGAACACCGAGGGCACCATCACCACCCAGACGATCGTGCGCAGCTGGGCGCCGATGAGCATCACCGCGATCTCGTCCGACATGACGGACTTTCAGTCGCGCAGCAACACGGTGCAACCCGCCGGTCGCGGATACGAGCACATCCTCGAGGCCGACATCGTCGGCAACGCGAAGAAGTGGGGCGAAGAGGCAGCCCAGAAGCTGAAGGCGAAAGCCGTCGAGCCGGGCCGATACGATCTGGTCCTGCATCCGTCGCATCTCTGGCTCACGATTCACGAATCGGTCGGGCATCCCACCGAGCTCGATCGCGCCAGTGGCTACGAGGCCAACTACGCCGGCACCAGCTTCGTCAGTCCGCCGGAGAAGGTCCTCGGCTCGCTCAAGTACGGCCCGGAGATGTTGAACGTGCAGGGCGATCGTTCACAGCCAGGCGCCTGCGCCACCGTTGGCTTTGATGATGAAGGCGTGGTGCCGGAAGACTTCCTGATCATCAGGAACGGCATGCTGAACGACTACCAGACCACGCGCGAACAGGCGAACTGGATCAAATGGTGGTACGACAAGAACGGCAAGCCGACGCGCAGTCATGGCTGCTCGTACGGCGATGCCTGGAGCAGCGTGCAGTTCCAGCGCATGCCGAACGTGTCGGTGCTTCCCGGGCCGAAAGAGCAGTCGTTCGAGGACATCATCGCCGCGACCGACAAGGGCATCGCCATCGTCGGTGACGGCAGTTTCTCGATTGATCAGCAGCGCTACAACGCGCAGTTCGGCGGCCAGCTCTTCTACGAGATCAAGGGCGGCAAGGTGGTCGGCATGCTCAAGGATGTGGCCTATCAGATGCGCACACCGGAGTTCTGGAACGCGCTCGACATGCTCGGCGGCAAGAAGAGCTATGAGCTCGGCGCCAGCTTCTTCGACGGCAAGGGACAGCCCGGGCAGTCGAACTCCGTCAGTCACGGATGTCCGCCCACGCGCCACCGCCAGATCAACGTCATCAACACGGGACGCAAGGCATGACATCGAAATTCGATCCCCGCGCACCAAAGCGCCTGCTCGACGCCGGTGACGAGCTGGTCTCGCGTGATGACGCGCAGCGCATCATCCAGAGCGCAGTCAAGCTGTCGAGGGCTGACGCGATCCAGGTGAATCTCGGTGGTGGCCGGCAGCGCAACGTGCGCTTCGCCGCCAACCAGATGTCGACCGCCGGCATCGTCACCGATCTGTCGCTCGTCGTGACATCGAGCTTCGGCCCGAAGCACGCCATCACGACCACCAACGACCTGTCGCCGGAAGGCATCGAGCGTGCCGTTCGGCAATCGGAAGCAATCGCGAAGCTGGCCCCCGATGATCCGGAAGCGATGCCCTATCTGCCGCAGCAGAACATCGCGGCATCACCGTCGGCATGGGATGAGGCCACGGTCGGTCTCACCGCTGACGCCTGCGCCAAGGCGGCCCTGAGTGCGCTCGGCCCTGCGCGCGCCAAGGGCAGCATTCAGGCGGCGGGCTTTCTGCAGGTGGATGCGACTGTGAATGCCCTGGGTAACAGTGCCGGCATGTTCCTCTACCATCGCGGCACGAAGTCCAACTACACACTCACCGTCCGCACCAACGACGGCACCGGCTCCGGCTGGGCAGGTGCGGAAGAACCGCAATTCGCATCGATCGACTTCGACCGGATCAGCTCGCGCGCAATCGAGAAGGCCGAGTTGTCACGCAATCCGGTGGCGATCGAACCGGGCCGCTACACGGTCATTCTCGAGCCACAGGCCGTTGGCGACCTGATGACGCTGGTGGCGTTCTACGCCGACGCACGATCAGCCGATGAAGGTCGGTCACCGTTCGTGAAGCCCGGCGGCGGCAACAAGATCGGCGAGAAGATCGCCGACGAGCGTGTGTCGTTCTACAGCGATCCGTACGATCCGAAGATTCTCGCCGATCCGTTCGATGGCGAAGGATTCCCCCTCACGCGCCGGAACTGGATCGACAAAGGCGTGCTCAAGGAGCTGCAGTACGGCCGATTCTGGGCAAAGAAGCAGAACAAGCAGCCAACCGGCAGTCTGAACAATGTCGTGATGACCGGTGGTTCGACGACGCGTGAACAGATGATCGCCGGCACACAGCGCGGCATTCTCGTGTCGCGCCTCTGGTACCTGCGCGAAGTCGACCCTCGCACGCTGCTCTACACCGGGCTGACGCGTGATGGCACATACCTGATCGAGAACGGAAAGATCACGAAGGCGATCAAGAACATGCGCTTCAACGAAAGTCCGTTGTTCATGCTCAACAATCTCGAAGCGTTGGGTCTGCAGGAACGGGTGGCGGGTGTCGAAGCACTGATTCCGTGCGTGATGCCACACCTGAAGGTGCGGGATTTCAACTTCACGTCGCTGTCG
>CAYMQV010000001.1:34321-61288 GCA_964392395.1 uncultured Gemmatimonadaceae bacterium | reverse complement strand
TCCGTGCGTGATGCCACACCTGAAGGTGCGGGATTTCAACTTCACGTCGCTGTCGGACGCGGTCTGATCGGCCTGGTTATGCGGAAAAAAACAGCGCGGCCGCTCCGAAATCTGGAGCGGCCGCGCTGTCGTGTACTGGGGCGGCAGGACTCGAACCTGCAACATCCCGGTTAACAGCCGGGTGGTCTGCCATTGACCTACACCCCATCAAGAACCTTGAACTTGTCAGCGCCCGGTCCAAAAGTGTAGGGTCACGGCTCAGAATGAGCCAAAGCCGTGACCTTTCACAGGGGGGAGCCCCCTAACTCTTCGCTGGGGCCTTCACGGCGGTATCGGCCGCTGGGGCGGCCTTCGCGGTGGAGTCTGCCGGCGCGGCCGCAGGAGCCGCTGCCTTGCCGGGATTCGGATTCTTGTCCACACCAGCGGCGTTCAGATAGCCGGGCGTGCTCCCGACCGACCCGTTCGCGCTGGCGTCTGCTCCCCCGTACGGATTGGCAGTGTCACCCAGTCCGGGGCTATCGGCGGTCTTCGCGCAGGCCGTGATCAGCAGGGCAGCGGCAACGAGCAGCGAGGAAAATCGAACAGTCCGCATTCGGGCTCCAAAAATCGTGGCTGAGGTGATGATACGATGAAACTAGCCCGAAAAGGACCAGTGCGGCATCGCCCGGCAGGCGGCTGCGCCGGCATCAGTGGGGAAGCCGGGGGCGCAGGAGCCCATAAAGCCAGGTGCCGGTCAAGGCGCTGAGAATCGGAACCAGAAACACCGTGACACCGCTCCCGAGGACCGCGAGCAATGGGCCGGGACACGCGCCCACCAACGCCCACCCGAGCCCGAAGAGGCTTCCGCCAAGCCAATAGCGGGTGCCGGTGCCCATCGCCTTGGCAGGCACACTGATCGGAGTCCCATCGACCGAGCGAACTCCAAACCGGCGGATGAGATGGAGCGACAGTGCGGCAGTCAGCACTGCCGTGCCCAGTACGCCGAACATGTGAAACGACTGGAACCGGAACATCTCCTGGATGCGAAACCAGGACACCACCTGAGCCCTGGTCAGCACGATGCCGAACAGTGTTCCGAGCGTGGCGTAGACGAGCAGGCCGGCGACACGACGGCTGATCGCAGTCGAATCCGTCGCTGATGATGGCACCGACGTCGGAACAGTTAGTGTGATCGTCATCGACTCAATGCCGCAGCAGCATTGGCAGCACGACCCATGTCCCCAGCAATCCGCCGGCGAAGAAGCCAAGCGTTGCCACCAGCGACGGTGTTTGCAGATCGGCCAACCCGGCGATCGCGTGACCCGATGTGCAGCCACCGGCGTACGCGGTGCCGAAACCGATCAACAGGCCACCACCACTCAGCATCACCACTCCGGGCAGCGTCGTCAGCGCCGTCCAGCTGAAGAGCTCACGCGGCACCAGGCCACGAAAATCCGTCACGCCCAGCGCCGTCATGCTCACGTGCGCCTCTGAGGCGAGTTGCATCGTGCCGTCCGGCGCCGCCGTCAGTCCGACGATCGCGCCGCCGAGCAGAATGCCGAATGCGAATGCCAGATTCCAACCGCCGGTGCGACGCCAGTCATACCTGAAATACTCGGCGCGCGTTGGCAGCACGGCGGCACAGACGTGGCGCAAGTTGCTCGAGATACCGAACATCCGGTTGCCAACCACGAGCAACGCGGGAACGAACAATCCAATCAGTGGCCCGGCTACGTACCACGGCCACGCTGTCATCACACTATCTGCCGACAACGATCCTCCTCCGATCCCTGGTTTCCTGCGCCAGACGCCCACACATCAGATCACAGAGCTGAAAGACCGTCGTGTCGGCGAGCGAGTAGAACACGTGTAACCCCTCCTTGCGTCGCTCGACGAAGCCGAGCGTGTGCAGCAGCTGCAAATGCTTTGATACGTTGGCCTGCCCCATTCCCGTGACGTCGATCAGCGCGCTCACCGTCGCCTCGCCGGCGCGCAACGCGCTCAGAATGCGCAGCCGTGCCGGTTCACCAAGCGCCTTGAAGCGCTCGGCGACCAACGCCATCAGGTCTGCCGACATCACCTTGGATGCCATCGCCTCACCCTCGCTGCCAGTCGTGAAGACAGAAGCCGCTGCTCATGAGTGTGCGGTCCATCAGTGCACGCCAGCGGCAGACGCCAGCGGTTCGAGCTCCACAGCAAGGCCTTCTGCCTCCCACGCGGCGAAACCCCCGGTCATGTTGATCACGTTGGTGAATCCGTTCGCACTCAGCACACTGGCCGCGATCGCGGATCGCGCACCACCCTGACAGTGCAGCACCAGCGGCGTGGCTTTCGGAAGCTCGGCGAGGTGTTCGGTCAGATAGCCCAACGGAATGTTCGGCACGCCGGACAGGTGCCCGGCGGCGTACTCGGTGGCGCCGCGTACGTCGACGACACGCACCTGCCCGGCGGCGAGACCGGCGGCGACGGCGGACACCGTGCGCTGCGGCATCGTGCGAAGTGCGGCGCCGGTCGCCGTGTACGCTGCCAGCACATCTGGCGTGGCGTAGCCGGTAATACGATCGAGTCCGATCATCGCGAGATCACGCACCGCCTCCAGAACTGCACTCTCATCCTCAGCGATCAGATGGAAATCCGTCTCGTACGGTAGCAGCCAACCGGCCCAGGTATTGAAACTCTTGTTCAACGGAATGTTGATCGTACCGGGGATGAAGCCGTCGGCAAACGCTGCCGCCGGACGGCTGTCGACAACGATGACACCCTTGGCGAGTGCACCTGCGAGTGCGGGCAGCGTCAGGTGCGGGGGGCGTTGGAACGCACCAAGCAGCGGCGGCCCCTGCTTGTTGATCCGCTTCATCTCGGCGAAGTACTTCGGCGGCTCCGGTTGCCCCGTCAGTACGGCATCCACGAACATCTGCTCGTCGGTGATGGTCAGCCCCCAGTTCGCAATCTTCTCGTAACCGAGTGTGCTCATGGGTACGGCACCGAGCGCCTTGCCACAGGCCGAACCCGCGCCATGTCCGGGCCAGATCTGCAAGTGGTCCGGCAGTTGCTTGAAGCGCTGCAGACTGCTGTAAAGTGTGCGTGCACTCGCCTCCATCGTCCCCATCACTTTCGCCGCCTTTTCGAGCAGATCGGGGCGACCGACATCGCCGACAAACACGAAGTCCCCGGTGATTGCGCCGATTGGACCCGCCGATGCTGGTGTATCGGTGACGAGGAACGACAGGTGTTCCGGTGTGTGACCGGGAGTGTGCAACACTTCGAACTTCAGGTTCCCGACCATGAACACGTCATGGTCATGCAGGAGCGTCGCCCTCGACTCGGCCGCGAAGGCGTACTTCCAGTCTGCATCGCCCTCATCGGAGAGCAGCAGCTGGGCGCCCGTTCGCGTCGCCAGCTCACGGCTGCCGGAGACGAAGTCGGCGTGGATGTGTGTCTCGGTGACGTGTGTCACGCGCAGCCCTTCTTCGGCCGCCGCGTCGATGTACTGCGCGACGTCACGATTGGCGTCGACCACGATGGCCTCGCCGGTCGCCTGACAGCCGATGAGATAGCTCGCTTGCGCAAGCTTCGGATCGTAGATGCGCTTGAGTAGCATACAATTACTTCCTCGCTGTGGCAGTGATAAGTGCGTTGTTGTGTGCAGTATTGTGTGCAGTGGTATCGAATGCATTTCGGACCGCGGTCTGGGAGGTCGAAACCGGCCTGACATCCGGCACTGGAGAAAACAGGTCGCGATTCTTGTACAGGATGAACGTGCCCATCACGATCAGGAACGCCGCGAATGCCTGTTTGAGTGCGCGCTGCGAGACGAAGCGCACCAGATACGTGCCGGCCGCAATGCCGGCGACGGCGACCGCCGTGAATCCGGCCATGAAGGTCCATGGCATCGGCATCTGTCCCGCATAGCCGGCGAATCCGGACGCCGCATTCATCGCAATGACCAGCAGTGACGTTCCAACCGCCTGTTTCATTGGTGCGCGAGCGAGCAGCACCAGCGCCGGCACCACCAGGAACCCCCCTCCAACTCCCACCAGGCCGGTGAGCACGCCCACGGAAAGCGCGACTGGTACCAGCAATCCGAGCGGCATGTCGCGCGGCGATTCGCTCGGCGCGGCAGCGTCTGGTGCCTGGCGCGCGGAACGAAACATCATCACCGCCGCCGCCAGCATCACGGTTGCCAGCAATGTGAGCTGCACACGACCATTGATCAGCGATGCCAGGCGCGCACCCGCGAAGGCGCCGACCATCGCGATCACGCCGAAGGTCGCGGCCGTACGCAGATTCACGTTGCCGGCCTTCCAGTGTCCAACGGCGCCCGCCAGACTGGTGATCCCGATCACCGGCAGACTCATGGCGATCGCGAGCTTGGGATCGTAGCCAAGCACGTACACGAAAATCGGCACCGTCAGGATCGATCCGCCACCACCCATCAGTCCGAGCGAGAGGCCGACCAGTGCGGCCAGCAGATATCCGATCACGACCACGTGACGCTCCGGGCGGCGTTCCGAACCGACGTCAGGAGCAGGAGAATCGAGCACCCGGCCGACGGCTGAATGCAAGCATATGACTGTATGGTTGTTTAGTCAATGGCCAGAGGTGATTCTGCAAAGGCAACTGCGAACTGCTTCAACGCGAAGGTGCGTTGAAGCAGTTGCCGATCGGCGGCAGTTCGGTCTCGCTCCCGTGCCAAACCGTGCCGCGTTGAACCGGGCCTGCGCCGTCCCGGATCGTCGACCGCGCCTACGCCCGCGTCAGCTTCTTGTACCGCACCCGGTGCGGCTGGTCGGCGTCCGATCCCTTCCGGCGCTTCAGGTCATCGATGTACGCCTGATAATTCCCTTCGAACCAGACCGTCTCCGAATCCCCTTCGAACGCCAGGATATGCGTGGCAATACGGTCGAGGAACCAGCGATCGTGGCTGATCACCACGGCACAGCCGCTGAAGTCGAGCAACGCGTCTTCCAGTGCCCGCAGCGTGTCCACGTCCAGATCGTTCGTCGGCTCGTCGAGCAGCAACAGGTTGCCACCGCTCATCAGCGTCTTGGCCAGGAACAGTCGGTTCCGTTCACCACCCGAGAGCGTCGAAACCAGTTTCTGTTGATCGGCGCCACGGAATCCGAAACCGCTCACATACGCGCGTGAGTTGAGCTCGCGCGTGCCCACTGGAATCATCTCGCGGCGACCGCTCACCTCTTCCCAGACCGTGCGCGCGCCATCCAGCGTGCGGCTCTGATCGCCGTAGCCGATCTGCACCGTCGAACCGAGCGTCAGTGAACCGCCGTCGGGCTGCTCGGTGCCGGTGATCATGCGGAACAGCGTCGTCTTGCCGGCACCGTTGGGGCCGATGATGCCGACGATTCCGGCGCGCGGCAGGTCGAACGACAGCTGGTCGTACAGCAGCACGTCGCCGTAGCCCTTCTTCAGGTTCTTCGAGATCACCACATCCGCGCCAAGGCGCGGTGCCGGCGGAATCACGATTTCGTGATTGTACGCCCGCTCCTGCCCCAGCTCACCGGCCAGATCCTCGTAGGCCTGCAAACGCGCCTTGTTCTTCGCCTGACGTGCCTTGGGCGCCATGCGCACCCATTCCAGCTCACGATCGAGCGTCTTCTGCTTCTGGCTGGCCTGCTTCTCTTCCGTCTTCAGTCGCGCCGCCTTCTGCTCGAGCCAGCCCGTGTAATTCCCTTCCCACGGAATGCCCTTGCCGCGATCGAGTTCGAGGATGTACTGCGCCACGTTGTCGAGGAAGTATCGATCGTGCGTGATGGCGATGACCGTGCCGGCGAACTCCGCCAGATAGCGCTCCAGCCAGGCGACGCTTTCCGCATCCAGATGGTTCGTCGGTTCGTCCAGCAGCAGCATGTCCGGCTGCTCGAGCAGCACGCGGCAGAGTGCCACCCGTCGCCGCTCGCCGCCGGACAGATTGGTCACGGCCGCGTCAGGGGGCGGGCAGCGCAGCGCGTCCATCGCGATCTCGACCTTGTTGTCGAGGTTCCACAGGTCGAGGGTGTCGATCTGCTCCTGCACGCGTGCCTGTTCCGCCAGCAGCTTGTCCATCGCCGCGTCGTCCATCGGCTCACCGAACGCCATGCTGATGTCGTTGAACCGATTCAGCAGTTCGCGCTGTGCCTTGACCGCGACCTCGACGTTGCCGCGGACATCCAGCGTCGGGTCGAGCTGCGGCTCCTGTTCCAGGTACCCGATCCGTGTGCCCTTGTGCGCCCACGCCTCGCCCTGAAACTCGGTGTCCACGCCGGCCATGATCCGCAGCAGCGAGCTCTTGCCCGCACCGTTGCCGCCCAGCACACCGATCTTGGCGCCGGGATAGAACGAGAGCCAGATATCGTCGAGGATGACCTTGGAAGGCTGAACGACCTTCTTGAGGCCCTTCATGACGTAGATGAACTGTGGAGCCACGGGTCTCTGGGGAATGCGTTGACGCGGAGGGCGGCGGCGCCGGGGAGGGCGCACCTGCACGAACCCGCAAGTTAGCGCCGCCTGCCAGCGACGGCGCGGGTAATGCGGCACCTTGCGGCGGCGCCGGC
The DNA here is from genome assembly GCA_964392395.1 of uncultured Gemmatimonadaceae bacterium. Classification (GTDB taxonomy): domain Bacteria; phylum Gemmatimonadota; class Gemmatimonadetes; order Gemmatimonadales; family Gemmatimonadaceae; genus JACMLX01. Next base: position 54,758 of record CAYMQV010000001.1, on the reverse strand, counting down.
GGCGCCGGCGGCGCACGACTCGATCGGGCACCAGCAGTCCGGCTCCGGAGTACGTAAGCCAGCGCGACCCCTCTCTCAAAGCCCCAAGGCAGTGGACTTCTCGAACATTCAGGCGCAGCTCGGCAGTTCGCCACTCAGCGCGTTCCCGATCGTGTTTCTGGCTGGCGTACTCACCTCCCTCACGCCCTGCATCTACCCGATGATCCCGATCACGGCGGCGATCGTCGGGGGAGCCCAGACCGCTGAGGGCGGCGCGACCAGGGGCCGTACCCTCGGCCTGACCATGGCCTACGTCATCGGGCTGGCACTGGTGTATTCCATCCTGGGCCTCATCGCCGGGCTGTCAGGTAGCATGTTCGGTACGATCAGCACCAACCCATGGCTGTACTTTGGGATGGCGAACATCCTGCTGCTGGCGGCGCTGAGCATGCTGGATGTCCTGCCGGTGCGACTGCCAGCCTGGCTGCTCGCGCGGGCGACGAATGCCGGCCGGAATGGCGGATTTTTCGGGGCATTTCTGATGGGTGCAATGTCAGGACTGGTGGCGGCTCCCTGCGGTGCCCCGGTCATGGCCAGTGTGCTCACCTGGGTGGCCACGACCAAAAGTGCCGTATTGGGGTTTCTCTACCTGTTCGTCTTTTCGCTGGGCATGTGTTCCCTGCTGGTGGTCGTTGGACTCACCTCGGGCGCCTCGGCCAGGCTGCCTCGCAGTGGTGCGTGGATGCTGTGGGTCAAGCGCGTGTTCGCTGCCCTGATGATCGGGGTAGCCGAGTACTATCTGATCGAGATGGGCAAGTTGATGTTCTGATGGCCTGATGGTCTGGTGGTCTCATTTTCTGGGTGCACAGAAGGAAGATCAAACGGCTGTAACGCAAAGGGGCAAAGACGCAAAGTCGCAAAGAGTTTCTGGATTGTCAGGTCTCGTCATGCACGGTTGATGGAGTGACACATCTCGTCGACGGTCATCTTCGGAGCCAATAGTCCGGCAGTTCCCCACAATCAGCAAGAACTCACTCCAGAAAATCACCGCGTGCGCTGTATGCCTCTTTGCGCCTCTGCGTCTTTGCGTCCTTTGCGTTAATGCAGTTTGCAGTTTGCCGTTCGCAGTTCTCCGCACATCTCGTGTCACATCTCAATTTTTCTGAACTCACGATGTCATTGTCATTTTTACGACGCCTCGTACTCTCCGCCTCCATCGCCGCGCCGACACTGCTGAGCGCGCAGGAAGCGGGTATTCCAGTGGGAAACGTTGCGCCGAATGCGGCGCTGCAAACGCTCGACGGGCAGCCAGCGCAGCTGTCACAGTGGATCGGCCGGATGCCGGTGGTGCTCGAGTTCTGGGCCACCTGGTGCAGCAACTGCAAGGCGCTCGAGCCTGAGATGATCAAGGCGGCCAAAGCCTTTGGCCGACAGGTCAAGTTCGTCGGCGTGGCGGTCAGTGCGAATCAGACGCCAGAACGGGTGAAGCGCTACATGCAGCAGCATCCAACTGGCGTCGACATGCTCTATGATCGGACCGGAACTGCAGTGGATGCCTACGACGTCCCGGCGACGAGTTATGTGGTGGTCATCAATCGGGCGGGCAAGGTGGTCTACACCGGCAGTGGTGGCGGTCAGGATCTGCAGGCGGCGATCAGAAAGGCGCTCTGACGGACCGGTCATCATGAGAGCGCGATCGCCACAGGCAGTCTTGGCTCGTCGCTGAATCAGGCTCATACAAGGACCGGCCCGTTCGCAGGTGCGAACGGGCCGGTCCTTGTATTCACTGCACGGATGACGATGACTGTACCGGAGCCGTGATCCGTGCATCACACCCGCATCAGCAGCCCGGACCCCTGAGCGCCGCATCCAGCCTGGAACGGATGAGGCATTCGCCCTGCGGCACTGGCATCGCCTTGATGCGGAAGTGCGTCGGGAGATCCAGCGGGAGCGTGGTCAGACGGTTGTACCGACGGACATCGAACCAGCGATGCCCTTCCCACAACAGTGAGTAGCGCTTCTCGTACAGCACCGCCGTCAGTGCATCGGCCTGGTTGGCGAATGCAGCCAGTGGTGCCAGACCACCGCTGTTCACCCGGATGAAATTGATGTCCGTCAACGCCGCGGCCAGTTGGTTCAGGCCAATGTTTGCCTCGGCGCGAAGCAGGATCAACTCTTCGTTCCGGATGACCGGGATCGGCGTGACGTTGGTCGGGAAGATTCTCCAGCCGACCGTCGTCGAGATGCCCTGCGCGCCGACCGGTGCCTTGGCCGGAATGGTGGTGGTCTTCGCCGTCAGGCGAAGGTCCACCGTGGCACCATTCGACTGGGCGTCCGTCACGATCGACGGGTGGGCAACCTGGTCGGGCGACACCGGATTGCTCAACGGCGTCAAGCCGTCGCCAGCCGCTGCCGAGTAGACGTTGTAGGCACCCAGCCGAAGGTCTGCACCCGCGGCACTGTTCAGGAAGCTTCCCTGCAACGCGGTGAGCGCTGCCGTATAGCAGGCAGCGCCGCACTCCAGCGACCCACGAAACACGAGATATCGGCCCGCAATCGCCCGATTGAACCTGAGATAGGTTGCTGGCGTGCTGAATGGTGAAAAACCGGACGGCAGCGTGAACGGGAAGGCCGAGCTCCCAGCCGCGGTCAGGTTCGCCGCCCCATCATTGATCAACGCGGTCGCGAACTTGTACGCCGAATCGCGACTCACGAAAGGCTGCGGCTTGTTCGTGACGATATCGATTTCCACCGGAATACCAACCGTGTCACGCAGGGAGATCGCGTAGAAGACCTCCATTGCACGAATCGTCTTGGCAAAGCCGCGGGCGGCGTTCTTCTCCGCATCCGTCAGGAACGTGGCCGCGTCAACGACGGCGATGAGGTTGACGGCGTTTCGCATGTTCGAGAAACGCCCATTCCAGCCGCCGCTCGCGAAGCCGGCATTGTCGAGCTGCGCCGCGCTCAGGTAGTTCGACGTGTTGCGACCGTCGGTCGGCGTATAGTTGAACGACTCGCGACCAAAAATACCGGCGTCACTGATCAGGCCGGGGAGGTTGCCCCGGGACGCGACCATCATGCCGGTCGCCAGATTCTGGAGGAACGCGCGGTCCGGCGGCGTGTCGACGCTCGGATTGTTGAAGTTGGGAACGTTGAGCGCGTCGGCATTGCAGCCTGCAAGCAGGAGAACTGCGAATGCCGCGGCGACAGAGTGGCGAATCATGCCGTCACCAGGTCGGAAGGTTTGACGCAGCGATGCTGCGAATGATGTAGTCATGTCCTAGAACCCCAGGTCGACGCCGAAGGAGATGTTTCGGGTGGGCGGGAACGGCGCCAGATCGACGAAGCGACCGACGTTGTTCGAGCCGAAGTTGTTGACCTCGGGATCAGCGCCCCAGAATTTCGTCCAGGTCGCCAGGTTGCGGCCCGTCATGTTGAGTCGCACGTCGCTCACGCGGCTGCCGAAAAGGCGCTGGGTGAACTTCGCCGGCACCGAGAACGACAGCGACACTTCGCGAAGTTTCACAAAGCTGCCGTCAGCGATATAGGCGAGGGCATTGCGACCGCCATTCCAGTAGTCGTAGCGATACTGACCAATAATGGCTGTCGCCGACGTATCGACGTAACTGATCAGGTTGTTCCCCGCCGTCTTCCGACAGATCGGGTTCAGCCCTGAGCCACTGCGGCACGGCGATGGTGCGTCATAGTCGCGCGAGTTCTCGCCTTCGTCGTACAGGTTGTTGGTCAGCACCGAGAGGTCGCCGCCCTTGCGCCAGTCAACCTGCACACCGAGTGTGAAGCGGCCGACCGTGAAGGTGTTCGTGAAGAACATTTCGTGGTCCGGTGTCGCTTCACCGATGACGGTGTCGCGCGTGAACGCGGTGTCACGCAGACCATCCGGCGTCCGATAGAACGGACGGTTGCCCGAGATCGCGGTTGTGCTCAGGCCCTGCTGAATCCGGCTGCGACCAAACGCGCTGCCGAAGCCCGTGCTGCCAACCAGGAACGGCGCGACAGGCAATGAATCGACCTTGTTCCGAATGCGCTGGAACGAGGTCCGCGAGACCCAGCTGAAGCCCTTGGCACGAATCGGCTCGATGGTCAGCGCGACTTCGGTGCCGTTGTTCCGCAAACGGCCACCGTTGAAGAATTCGCTCGCCAGACCCGAGGACGCCGGCAATGGGCGCTGCAGGAACTGGTCGTCGATCCTGGCGTCGAAATACGTCGCCTCGAGGCCGACGCGCCCGCCAAAGGCACGAGCGTCAACGCCGTATTCCACTTCCTTCTTGCGTTCCGGTGTCACAAACGGGTTGCCGAGCGCCCCGTTCACGCCCAAACCGTTCACACCGCCGGTCTGGCCATTTGCCAAGAGTGTGATGAAGCGGGCGCCGTATGTCGGTCGGTTACCCGTTTCGCCGTATGACGCACGGAACTTGAACTCGTCGATTTTCGGCAACGGGCTCACAAAGCGATACGAACCCTGAACGGCTGGGAAGATATAGAACTTCCTGAAATCGCCGTTGTCGCTCGACCGGTCACCGCGAATGCTGCCGGAGAGATAGAGCTTCTCATCGAACGCGAGGATCGACTGCTGTACGTACCACGCCTGGTCGATTTCCTTGGTCTTGACCTGGAGCGTCGCCTGCGTGCCCTGGTTCACGTTGCCGATGCTCGGAATCAGGCCCCGCGCCTGGATGCGGTACTGATTCAGGCGCTGCTGCTCTTCCGTCACGCCGGCCACGGTGCTGAGCGAGAACGGCAGATTCGACGGCGTGAAGTCGTACGAGAGGCTGAGGCGCTGGTTGAGCTGACGGCTGACCGCGTTCGACTGCACTGCGGTGCCCAGCAGACCATCGTTCGGCTCGTACTGCAGGAAGTTCGGGCTGTAGATCTGGTTGTCCTGGTCGAACCGGTCGATGCCCGCGAGGTACTCGAAGCGAAGGCGGTTCGATGCAGTGGACAGTGCCTGGAACGCCAGTGAACCAGCGCCGATGAAGCGGTTGACGTCTTCCGTGTTCTTCAGGAACCGGAACGTCTGGAACGGGTTCGAGCCGTTGGCACCGCCGCCACCCGCGAAGGGATTGACGGGGAACTGCCCCTGCGCATCCAGCGTCCGCTGATCGAAGAAACTCGGCGTGTAGCCGAAGTTGTACAACGGGCTCGTGTTCGAGTTGTCGTTGTTCGAGACGCCGCGGTTGGCGTTGTTGCGCGTGATGCCGAGATCGAGCTTGGCGGTCAGACGGCTCGACACGTTGTGGTCGATGTTGATGCGGGCGTTGTCACGCAGTGCATTGGTGTTCAGCGCAACTCCGCCTTCGTACTGCCGGCCGACAGACGCCAGATACCGGGTTCCGCCGTCGGCAGTGCCACCGCTCACGGAGAGCGCCGAGTTATAGCCGATCGGCTTTTCGCCGAATAGCTGCTCGGAGAAGTTGTTGTACGGTATCACGTTGCCGTTGGCCGCGTAGATCTGGTTGAACAGGGTGACGCCTGCAGCGCCGATCGTGGCGGCAGCGGCAGACTGCGCGTCCGCCACGGTCAGGAAGCGGCGCTGTCCCACGTTGCGCTGGAGGGACGACTGTCCGACACGCTGATTGAAGTTCCAGCGCGGCGTGCCCGCCTTGCCTCGCTTGGTGGTGATCAGGATCACGCCGTTGGTCGCGCGGGAGCCGTAGAGCGATGCAGCCGCAGCGCCCTTCAGCACCTGAATGTCCTCGATTTCGCTTGGGTTCATGTCCGCCAGGCGATTTGTCGGGTTGTCCTGGTTCGAGGCGATGCCGCCACCGGCCTGAGTGATCGAGTTCGCGCCGCTCGAGATCGACGAGTTCGACATGATCACACCGTCGATCACGAACAGCGGCTGACCGTTGCCGAGAATCGACGTCACGCCGCGGATCTGAATCTGACCCCCGCCGCCCGGTGCGCCGGAGTTCAGGTTGATGCGAGCGCCGACCACCTTGCCCTGAAGCGCCTGGTCGAGCGAGACCGATGGCACGGCATTTAGCGCCTCACCACCGACAGAAACGACTGCGGTGGCGGCGTTCTTCCGGTCCAGCGTCCCCTGCTGGCCTGTCACCACGATGCCCTCGAGCTGCAGCACGTCCTTCTTCAGCTGTGCATCGACCGTCGTGGCGCTGGCCGTCACCAGCACCGTTCGAAGCTGGTACCCGATGCGTCGAACACGCAGCGAGACCGCGCCATTCGGCACCAGCAGGGAATACGCACCTGCCTCATTCGTGTACGCGCCCGTTGTAGTGCCGACGAGCTGCACGCTGACGTTACTGAGCGGTGATCCGCTCCCTTCTTCTGTCACCTTGCCGCTGATGCGCCGCTGCGCCAGCAGCTCGCCTCCCGCCAGCGCTAACAGCGCCAGTACGGTGGCTCCCCGACGGATGAGACCCACGGAACCTCCTCCACTATTGGTGTCTGGTCGTACTGCCGATCCTCCCTGTGGCCTCCAGACGTGGGGCCCCAGCAGAAATCGGCTTCTCTCACTCTCGCAGGTTGGCCTGCCGGTGTCAACGGAATTCAGACTGATCTGTAACAGACGGTAGGGAACGCCTGGCCCAACTGTTGTGCAGCGCTTACCAACCGAACGCTGGATGTTTATCGCCAGAGCAGAAACCGACATCCGACCGAGTTTTCCGCCGCGCAGTCAGCAAACCGCTTGTTGCTGAGGCTGCTATGGTCGTCGGCCGCGATTCGACCGCGCCGGCATCAGCCGCCGCGAAGCACGATGTCACACAGCAGAGTCGCTGGCTGCGGCTCCCTCGTCGCATAAGCCTGAATCCGTTCGACTCGAATCGGCGCACGGACTCTGAATCGCTGAGCCCGCCGCCACGCCTCCTCCGTCATCGTCCGAAAGAAGTGCACAGTGCAGTGCGGCGTGAACGCAAACTTCGGCGCCGCAAACGGCAGCCCGCAGGTGGCAATCCGGTCATGAAGCCAGCGCACTGGCCCGTGCACCGGAAGCGGCAGCATGATGATGTTCGTGGCAGGAAACCGGTCCGGCGCGCCAAACACGAAATCAAGTGGCGCAACAGCGTCGCCAACGCGCGTCAAGGCAGCCGTCAGCTCCGCCGTCGACGTGTTGAGCGGCAACACCCCGACACCACTCGATCCCGCCAGCGTCACATGCGGCCGGAACAGATTGGCAAACTTCGCATCGAGCTTCTGTTGCAACGCGGCAATCCGGTCCGCCTCTGCGCCAAACAGGTCTGCGACGATGAAGATTCCGTCGGCCACGGCTGCGCGTCAGCGGGACAAAAAGGTGCGATCGATGCGGCTGCGCGGATGCATATCGTGCCACCGGCGCACGATCAGCGCGCTCGCCATGCCAACTGCCGCCCCCGTCACCACATCCGACATCCAGTGCTGGCGATCACGCACGCGACTGGCTGCCGCCAGCGATGCAAGCGCATACACCAACGGCGGGCCTGCCGTCTTCCATCCCTGCGCACCCTGTCGGCGCCACTCCGCCGCCAGGGTCACTGCCGCAGCGGCAGACAACGCGGAGTGTCCCGACGCGAAGCTGCGTGTGCTGTCGCTGCGCAAACCACCAAACAGATCCCAGTGCGTGGGACTGTTGTCAGCACTGGCGTATGGTCTGGTGCGGCCAGCCAGCACCTTGATCGCCGAGATCGCGACGCCGCTCACGAACACCGCTTCGGTGGTACGCAGCCCGAGCACTGCAGTGCCCGAATCGCCGCGGACCCGACCCAGCAGCCACGCTGCCGGACCGACACCCATCGCGGCATGCGAGCCCGTCACATCGCCGACCTGTGCGAGCGCCTCGAGCGTGCCGTTGTCCTGCACGCTGGTGCGCCGAGCCCACGCATCACCGCGACGGTCGATCGATGCCACGCCCAGCGCCAGCGAGGCCATGCCGCCCAACTTCCAGAGGTCCGCACGACGCGGCCCCGCACCAGCGCGGTGCGCGAGGCCATCCATCCCGCTCGCCGACACCATGCGTGCGCCAACGGCCAGCCGCCGTGCCGCCAGCGACCGCTCCTCGACCCGCTGCGCATGAACTGTGGCCGCAGGCGCGAGCAGCAGCAGCGCGACAGCAACACGCGCAGCAGCAACACGCGCAGCAGCAACACCCGCAGCAGCAACACCCGCAGCAGCAACACCCGCAGCAGCAACACCCGCAACACCGAGCGTTCTCGCCGGTGAGCGGCCACCTCGCATCATCATCGCGCCGCCTTCGTCCTCTGCTTCACAGCCTTGGTGCCGGTCCTTGTACCGACCTTGCTGCCGCCCTTCCCGGTGCCCCGCGTACCGGCGGACTTCGAGCCACGCTTCAACACCACCTTCGCGCCCGCCGTTGTGCCGCGCTTCGTCGCGGCATGCTTGGCGGCATGTGCGGCCGGAAGGTCCGGTGCGGCATCCGCCGCCTGCTTGCGCTGTTCCTCCTTCGACTGCTGCTGCTGCTCCTTCCGGTTCGCCTTGCGGTCCTTCGACTCTTCCGCGCCGAGTGACGTTCCGCCCTGCGATTTCTTCTGCTTCTTCTCGCCCTTCTTTCCCTTCCTCTTGCTCTTCTTCACCTTGGGCGGCGCCATGATCGTGCCACGGCACTTCGGCGACCCGCACCGGCAGGTGTACATCTTTTCGTCCGCTTGCGTGTGCTCCGGCGTCCGCTCATAGGCATAGTCATAGAGCAACTCGGCACCGACCGCGATGTTCTTCAACGCGCCGATGAATACACGCCCGTCCTCTTCCTCGATCGCCTCGCAGTTCGGGTCGCAGGCGTGGTTGATGTACTTGGCCGGCCAGTCGAGCGGGCCAGCATCGAGCACCCGTGTTCCATCACCGATCGCAAACAGAAAGGTGTGGTGCCGTCCCATCTCGTCGTCGGGATAGCGGATGTCCGCCTCGTCCTCATCGATGCACTCACCGAGGTATTCGATGATTCGGGCACCCTTCCTGATGTTGCGCGTCGCGAACGCGCCCTTGCCCTGGATCTTTGACGTCCGGATGGCGAAAGCGAGCTTGCGGGTTCCTGCGAAGTGAGCCACGGGACGGGACGATGAGGCGTAGCGGTCGAGAGGTGAACGCTGGAGAATAGTCACCGACGGCACGCTCGGCGACGTATCCTGCAGATTCGCCAGTGCTGGCAGCACTCATCGCGCCCAAAGCGAGGTCCGGTGTGCGCTTCCGATCCGTTCGCGCCACTCGTCGCCAAGCCGCGCCGCGGCGGCAAACTCCGGCCAGCGTCGCACCGCCGACTGGACTTCGTCGAGTATCGTACCGGCGCGTCCCCGCTTCATCATCGCGGACTGCGCACATGCCTCGAAATCCGCCCGCGTAAAATCGGCGCGCTTCCCGTTCAGCGTCATCTGGTGTGTGCTCGTCGAGGCGCCGGTCGGGTTGTAGCTGTATGTCACATCGAAGGCTGGCGCGAGCGACCACTCGCCCGCCTTCGTCATCAGGAACGCGATGTTCTTCACGTGGTCGTCCTGATTGCGTGCAACCACATTGAACGCCATCCGACGAAACTGTTCCTCGACCGCGGCCATCGGCAGCGCCAGCTGGCGGATCGTCCGCAGTGCCTGCGCATACGCGTATGCCCCGGCCGCCCACAGGTACGTCAGCTCCCGCTACGGCAACACCGGAAACTCCACCAGCGCGTCCGCATCGTCATCGTCCGCCCGCGGAGCCGTCGGCGCCAGCACGCCGGCCTTCACCGGCGGCTTTCCACGCTGGCTGAGGAAGCCATTCACCGCATCCAGCGGCGCGCCCAGCTCGGTGCGCAGTCTGGTCATCTCCTCGTCGAGCTGCTTCGCCAGCTGCTGAAAGACGCTCTGCGACTGGCGAGTGGGCCTCGATGGCGCCGACGACACCACGCTGGCGAGCGCGGCGATCTGGTTGTTCAGGCGGATCGGATAGTTCAGCGGGTCCTGCCCACTGCGGTTCTTCGTCTGGTAGAGTGAGTCCTCGATGACGGCCAATCGCGTCTCCCAGGCGCGCGTCAGCGTCGCGAAAGCTGCGGTATCGGTCGGCGACAGGCTCTTCATCCGCTCGTCGACTTGCGACCGCAGGCCACGAATCACGGCCACGGCGGTGTTCGCCTCACTCGTCCGCTCGTTGATCCGCTTCAGCATCGCGGCCTGCGCGATGTAGTCGGCGGGGGTGGCGTTGCTGCGCGGATCCGCCAGAATCTTCGCCTTCCGCGTCATCGGCGATTCGTCGTTGACTCGTATCGTGAAGGTGTACGTGCCCGGTGCGACCAGTGGGCCGGTGAGCTGCGCCGACCACATGATCAGGCCATCGAAGCCGACCGCATCCGCGCCGCGCATGTTCCAGGCGAATCGATTGACTCCGAGCCTGTTCGACAGGCGCGGCGGCCGCGGCGCGCGACGCGGCGCATCCTCATCGGTCGGATCGAACTCCGGTGCGGCGGTGTTCGCACGACGCGCCGCCACATCGGCCGCAACCCCGGTCGCCACCAGTGAATCGGTCACGCGCTTGACGGTGATCGAGCGCGCGATCGAATCCGCGCGCGAGGCTGAGTCCTGCTCGCTGGTCAGCGACCGCACCAGTGCGCCGGTTGAATCGCGCACTTCCAGCGTCACGAGAGATTTGGTGCTGGCGATGTGGTACTGCAGGATCGTGCCCGACGATGGGTTGGCACCGGTTGGACGCGCACCCGCTGGCGCGCCACCACCCCAGGTGATGCGGGGAACGTCGCGCGGCTGAAAGAGATGGGCCCTGGCGCTGGCCACGGCCGGCGTCAGCTGACGCAACGCGCTCACATCGTCCAGAATCCAGAAACTGCGCCCGTGCGTGCCTGCGATCAGATCGCCGTCCTTGAGCGCAATGTCGTGCACCGGCACTGGCGGCAGGTTCTGTCGGAGTGAGAACCAGCTCAGTCCATCGTCGAGCGATCCGTAGATGCCGCGTTCGGTGCCGGCATACAGCAGCCCGGGACGATCGGGATCTTCACGAATCACGCGCGTAAACTCTTCGGCGGGAATCACGGTCGAGGCGCGTGTCACCGCCTCGCCATCGGTGCGCCCTCCATCAATGCGGGTCCAGTTGGCGCCGTAGTCGGTGGTACGGAACAGATATGGCTGGAAATCGTCGAGCTGGAACCGGTTGGCCGCGATGTACGCCGTGCCCGGTGCATGATGCGACGCTTCGACGATCGAGATGCGCGCCCATTCGCGCGTCCTGAGCAGCGGCGGAGTGACATTCTTCCACGTCAGGCCGCCATCACGCGTCAACTGCACCAGCCCGTCATCCGTGCCGGCCCACAGGAGCCCCTTCACCAGCGGCGATTCAGCCAGCGCGAACACCGTTCCATAGTACTCCACCCCCGTCTGGTCCCGCGTGATGGGACCTCCGCTCGGCCCCAGCGTGCGTGGATCGTTGCGCGAGAGATCGGGGCTGATCGGCGTGTAGCTGTCGCCTTCGTCGGTGCTCTTGAACAGCACGTTCGATCCGACGTACATCACCTTCGCATCGTGCGGCGAGATCACGATCGGGAAGGTCCACTGCATGCGGTACTTGAGATCGACTGCACTGTGGCCCATCGGATTGAGTGGCCACGGATTCACGTTGCGCGACAACCCGGTGCGCATGTCCTTGCGAGTCAGGAATCCGCCGTAGCTGCCGGCGAAGATGATGTCGGGATTGGTCGGATGCGCGGTCACGTAGCCGCTCTCACCGCCACCCGCTTCCTGCCAATCGGCAATCGACAGTGGGCGCTCGCTACGGCTCGGCCCACAGAGTGTGCTGTTGTCCTGCTGGGCACCGCAGAGACGATACGGAAAATGATTGGTGACGCTCACGTGGTACATCTGCGACGTGGCGAAGTCCTGGTCGGTGAAAGTGCGACCGCCATTCACCGTGACATTGGCGCCGCCGTCGTTCGCTTCGATGAAACGCTGGTTGTCGTTGGGCGCGATCCAGAAATCGTGACTGTCGCCATGCTGCGCCCGGATGGTGCGAAAGGTTTTTCCACCGTCGGTGCTGCGATGGAAGTTCACGTTGTTCACGTAGACGATGTTCGTGTCGCGTGAATCGGCATGAATCTTGGAGTAGTACCAGGCACGCTGCCGCAACTTGCGATCGTCGTTCACCCTCGACCAGGTGGCACCGGCATCATCACTGCGGAATACACCGCCACTGTCGTTCTCGATGATCGCCCACAGGCGGCTGGGCTTCACCGGACTGACCGTGATCCCGATGTTGCCCCACAGCCCACTCGGCAGACCGGCATTTCGCGTGATCTCGGTCCAGGTCTCGCCGCCATCGATACTCTTGAACATGCCGCCGCCAACGCCACCGCTCACCAGTTTCCACGGCTGACGGTACGCCTGCCAGAAGGCGGCGTACATGATGTTCGGGTTGGTCGGATCGAGCACCAGGTCGCTGGCACCGGTGGAGTCGTTGCGGAACAGCACCTTCCGCCAGTTCCTGCCACTATCCGTGCTCTTGAACACGCCGCGTTCCGCATTGGCGCCGAAGGCATGACCCTGCGCGGCAACCCAGACGATCTCCGGCGCGGCCGGATGCACCCGGATCCGGCTGATGTGGCGCGTGTCTCCGAGGCCCAGAAACGTCCAGGTGCGCCCAGCGTTCTCGGTCCGCCAGACGCCGTCGCCATGACTGGTGTTGCCGCGAATGGGATACTCGCCGCCGCCAACGTAGACGATGTCGGGATTGGACGGGGCCGGCGCCACCGCGCCGATGGTGCCGCCGAAATAGCGATCCGTCATCGGCACCCAGGTGTTGCCGCCGTCAGTGGTCTTGAACACGCCACCACCGGTGGTTCCCATCCAGTATTCGTTCGGGCGTGCCTGCGTCCCTGCAACAGCCACACTGCGTCCACCACGGAAGGGACCGACCTCGCGCCACTGCATGGCACGCAGGATGGTGCTGTCGATGGGTGCAGTGAAAGCCGCCAGAGCCACCGGACGAACGGGTGCGCGACGCGGCTGAGCCACGCCGGGCGTGCCGATCAGCGCGACGCCGGCGATGCCGGCGATGGCCCGGCGACATCGCGCCGCGGGATGAAGCGAGCATGACCTGAACACGACGACTCCGGCTTCGAGGGTGGGAACCAGCAGCACACGATCAGCACAACGAACAACAATCGGTCCGCGAGCATCCGCGACGGCCTGCGCGTGCCGAGCCGAGTCTCGCGCGCCGAGAGGTGCTACGCAACGGCCGCGCCCCGCGTTCGGCGCGGCTGCGTCACTCGGCAGCCGGCAGACGCCGACGCGTCGAGTCGTGTGCCCGGAGAGCGTGGTGAGAAAAATCGTCGAATGCACCGAACGCGGCCTGCATCCGCATTCCACGACTACGTGGGGCTGCTACGTTTCAGCGTGGACTTGCCCCCAAGTCGGGTTCGTCCGCGCGATGATGCGCCTCAGGAGTTTGAACATTGCGCCTGTATCCCGTCGACCCTGCCCGCCCCGATCCGGAGACGATCGCCAACGCTGCTGCCCGGCTGCGTGCCGGATTGCTTGTCGCTTTCCCGACGGAGACGGTCTATGGCCTGGGGGCCAACGCCCTCGACGCGGCCGCCGTCGCCAGGATCTTCGAGGCGAAGGGACGGCCGTCGTACAATCCGGTGATCGTGCATGTGCCGCACACCGAGGCGGCCCGTCGAGTCGTGACGCATTGGCCGGCAGCGGCTACGACACTGGCCGCGGCATTCTGGCCCGGCCCGTTGACTCTCGTGCTCCCGAAGCACCCCGATGTGCCCGACACCGTGTCGGCCGGGTTGCCGTACATCGGCGTCCGTGTGCCGGCGCATCCGGTGGCACTGGCGCTGCTGCGAGTGGCTGGCGTCCCGGTCGCAGCCCCCAGCGCCAACAAGAGCAACCAGCTCTCGCCCACCTCCGCGCAGCACGTCGAACGTGGACTGGGTGACGTCGACGTCATGATTCTCGACGGCGGTCCCTGCGCGGTGGGCATCGAGAGCACCGTCATCGACCTCAGCACCGAGGTGCCGACGTTGCTGCGGCCCGGTGGTGTGTCGGTGGCGGCGCTGGAATCGGTGCTCGGCCAGACGATTCATCGCCTGGCGACCACACCGAGCGGCGACGCCCCGCGTCGGTCGCCTGGCGCACTCGATCGCCACTATGCGCCTCGCGCGAGGATGCGGATGGTGCCTTCCGGCGACGGCATCGCGCTCGCGACGACGATCGATGCCATGCGTGCCACTGGTGGACTGATTGGCGTCATCGCGTACTCCGGCTTCGATCTGCCATTCAGGGAAGACGTCATCGTGCGCGTGTTGCCCAGTCGTGCCGAGGCGTATGCGAGCGCGTTGTTCGCGGCGCTGCATGAGCTGGACAGCATCGGGGTGACCGGCATCGTGGTCGAGGCGGTCCCGGACCTGCCGAGCTGGGACGCGGTGCGCGACCGCCTCAGTCGTGCCGCGTCCTGAGACGTATCGACCCACGGCTGCCTGAACGCCCTGGTGTAGTGTCGCCGAAGTGCTTTACCGGCAGTCGGGCCCTTAGTTTGCCACGCATGCTGCCAATCAATCTCGCTGGAAAGCGCGCGCTCATCGCCGGCGTCGCGGACGACCAAGGGTTCGGCTGGGCCATCGCAAAAGCAATGGCTGAGGCCGGTGCGACGGTGTGTGTCGCCACCTGGCCGCCGGCCCTCAACATTTTCCTGAATCTCATCGAGCGCGGAAAGATCGATGAGTCGCGGAAGATGTCCGACGGCTCACTGTTGACCTTCGAGCGCATTTACCCACTCGACGCCGTCTACGACACGCTCGAGAGCGCACCGGCCGATATCCGCGAGAACAAGCGCTACAAGGAGCTTGGCGATTTCAGTATCGCGGGCCTGGTAAAGCGCTTCACCGATGACTTCGGCGAGCGTCCGATCGACATCGTCGTGCACTCGCTGGCCAACGGGCCGGAGGTGAAGAAGCCACTGCTCGAGGTGTCGCGGAACGGGTATCTGGCAGCGGTCAGCGCGAGCGCTTACTCGATGGTGAGCATGGTGCAGCATTTTGGTCCGATCATGCGTCCCGGCGGGTCGTTCAATTCGCTGACGTACATGGCCAGTGAACGCGCGATTCCAGGATACGGCGGTGGCATGTCGAGCTCGAAGGCGGCACTCGAATCCGACACCCGACTGCTGGCCTTCGAAGCGGGGCGGAAGTGGGGCGTGCGGGTCAACACCGTCTCGGCTGGCCCACTGGCGTCACGCGCCGCCAGTGCAATCGGCATCATCGAAAAGATGGTAGCGTATTGTGCTGAGAACTCTCCCTTGCCGGACGCGCTGACGGCGGAGGATGTCGGCAATACGGTGGCGTTCCTGGCCAGCGATCTGGCGAAGGGGATTACCGCCACGACGGTCTACGTCGACAAGGGGTACCACTCGATGGGGATGGGCGCAAACGCGACCAGTGTGTAACTGCCGGGCGCAGTTCCTCGAGGTTACAAGAACGTGTGCCGCCCTTCTCGGATCTCTCCGGACTGGGCGTTCGTTTACGACTCGCGTGCACCCCCAACGCTCGCGGACGCTACACCGTAGAATCGCATTGGCCCAGTTCGCGCTCCGAATTCATCCGCAGCCCCCTTGCTTCATGATCCGTTCTCCGTTCAACGCTAGGCGAGCAGCCGCACTGCTGGCGCTGGTGGGCCTTGCCGGTTGCTCCACGCAGAAGCCGACCACCTCGCCCGCGCCGAGTCCCGCCGCCGGTCCAACCGTCCCCACCCCCGGCACACCAACGCCAGGGACGCCCGCGCCCGGAGCCCCGAATGGCGCACCAGGTGGTGCCGCCCCCGGAGAACCGAACCCGCGTCCATACGCCAGCGTCATCACGCCGCGCGCCAGGACGCGCAAGGGCCTTTTCAGCACGCACATCGCTGGCAGCCGCCTCTACTTCGAGATTCCCTCGAAGGAACTGGGCCGCGACATGATGCTGGTCGCGAGCCTGAAGGGCACACCGGCTGGCATCGGCATTCGCGGAACCCTTGGCAACAACGCGCTGCTGCGTTTCGAGCGGAAGGAGAACCGGATCCTGGTGCGCGCGGTGAACTACCGCAACGTCTCCAGCGACTCGACGAACCGCATCAATCGCGCAATGCCGATCATCCAGTACTACCCGGTGATTGCGGCGTTCAACGTGGAAGCGTACGGCGCGGACAGCGCCGCCGTGATCGACGTGACGCGCATGTTCACCGGCGGCGTGCAGGAATTGACGGCCTTCGGCCAGCGCGTGGCGGTGGACCCGACCCGCTCGTTCATCGAGCGCGCGGTGGCCTTCGCGAACAACGTCGAGATCGAAGCATCACAGACCTACACGCCACAGGCCGCCCCTGGCCCTGCGTTGCCGCCCGGATTCGGCGGACCGCCTGCTGCTGGCGCAACCACCGAGCTCTATCACTTCTCGATCGTCAAGCTCCCCGACGTACCGATGAAGCCCCGCTTCTGGGACGAGCGCGTGATCTGGTTCCGTACCGCCAAGCAGGACTTCGGGTCGAGTCAGCAGCGCGTGCCGGATCGCGTGTTCATCAATCGCTGGCGCCTCGAGAAGAAGGATCCCTCAGCCGCCATCAGCGAGCCGGTGAAGCCGATCGTGTACTACGTCGATCCCGCCACGCCGCTCTGGCTGCAGCCGTGGGTGAAGAAGGGCATCGAGGAGTGGCAGTCGGCGTTTGAAGCCGCGGGCTTCCGCAATGCGATCGTCGCGAAGGATGCACCGAACGATCCCGACTTCAGCGGTGAGGACGCGAGCGTGTCGATGGTGCGCTGGTTGCCGACACCGGTGCAGAACGCCGTCGGACCGAGCACAGTCGATCCACGCACCGGTGAGATTCTCGATGCCGACGTGCAGATGTACCACAACATCATGTCGCTGCAGCGCACCTGGTACTTCTCGCAGGTCGGTCATCTCGACCCGCGCGCGCAGTCGTTGCAGTTCCCCGATACGCTGATGGGACGCCTGATCCAGTTCGTCGTGGCGCACGAAGTCGGACACACGCTCGGCTTTCCTCACAACATGAAGGCCAGTTCGATGTACCCGCTGGACAGCATCCGCAACGCGAGCTTCGTGAAGCGCATGGGCCACTCGCCCAGCATCATGGACTACGCGCGCTTCAACTACGTCGCGCAGCCGGAAGACAACATCGCGCTGGCGGATCTGACGCCGCGCGTCGGCACCTACGACACGTTTGCCGTGAAGTGGGGCTACTCGCAGATCCCCGGCGCCGCGACGCCGGAAGCCGAAAAGCCGACGCTCGACGCGTGGGCGCGCATGCAGGACACGATTCCCTGGTTCCGCAGCGCCGACGATCGCGGCATTCAGGGGTCCGACCCGGGTGAAGTGAGCGAAGCGGTTGGTGACGCTGACGCCGTCCGTGCCACCGAGTACGGCATCCGCAACCTGAAGCGCCTCGCCCCGATGATCGAACGGATCGGTGAGTCGGTGAAGGGCGAGGATTTCAGCGACGTGGCTGCGGTGTACGATGGCATCGTCGGGCAATGGCGCACGGAGCTCGGTCATGTGACACGCATCATCGGCGGCGTGGATCGTCAGACCAAGGCCACCAGCCAGACCGGCAACGTGTATGTACCGGTGGGCGGTGCCCGTCAGCGCGCCGCAATGAAGTTCCTCCAGGAGAATGCATTCACCACGCCGAAATGGCTGCTCGACCCATCGGTGCTGCGCAAGATCGAAGCGTCGGGGAGCATCGACCGGATCGGTGGCGCGCAGGCCTCGGTGCTGTCGCAGGTGGTCAGCAATGATCGCATGGTGCGGATGATCGAACTCGATGCACTGCCGGCCAGCGCCGATCGCTACACCCTGCCGACGATGCTGACCGAACTGCGCCGCGGACTCTGGAGCGAGATCTACGACGGTCAGCTGATCGATGCCTACCGCCGACGTCTGCAGCGCGCCTACCTCGATGCGATGGCATCGAAGATCAATCCCTCAGCGCCGAATCCACTGCTGGCTGCCTTCGGTGGGGCGGGTCCGTCGGCACGAGCCCTCGCCGACTTCCGTGGACTGCTGCGGGCGGAAATGAATGATCTGTCACGTGAGCTGGCCACGGCCGCCGGTCGCACCAGCGATCGGGCGACGCGAGCCCATCTCGACGACGCACGCGATCAGATCAGGAAGATGCTCGACCCGAAATAACCACCTTGCACCATCGTTGCACCCTCGGGCTCCGCGCGATGCGGCGCCCATGCTCGTTCCGACGCCCGCTCCGAATCTTTGGAGCGGGCGTCGGCGTTTGTGTCGTGGACGAGTCAGCAGGCTCCTCGTCGCTCAAGCGGATCGCAGGTAGCTTCACCGACTCTCCCTCTCGTTCTGATCGCCCCAATCCGTCTGCAGTGACTCCAAAGCGCTGGCTGCTCACCATCCTCTCCTTCGCGGCCGCACTCGGTGCGTCGGCCTGGGTGGTCTGGTCGAGCTGGCCATCGGGGCATGGACGGTTGTCGCTGCCACTGATGGCGCACCTCGTCGCCCTGGGCGGCGCCGTGGCGGAGGTGACGCTCCGCGCATTCAAGCTGACCTGGAGCGCGAAGGCGCTCGACATCCCGCTTACACTCGGCACGGCGTTTCGCGTCTGCCTCGGTGGCGATTTCGGCGCCTCGGTCACTCCATCGCGTTCCGGTGCTGAACCGGCGCGCTTTCTGATCATGGCCGAGGCCAGGACGCCGCTGGGCGGGATCGTCATGGTGCTGTGGGCGGAGATCGTGCTGGAGGTGCTGTCGCTGGCGACGGTGGCGCTATTGATCGCGCTGTTCTTTCCGGGCACGGACAGAGCGGTGATGATCGTGCTGGGCGTCATTGCGAGTTACGCGGTCACCGTGCTGGCGGTGTCGGTTCTTGGCTTGGCGCTCTCCCGACGGAATGCGAACGGTCCGCCGCCGGCGTGGGCACCGAAGTTCGGCCTCAACGCCGGTCGTTGGCGCACTATCCAGAAAGCATTACGACAGCTTCGTGGCAGTGTTGCTGCGATCAGGCGTGCAAGACCACTTCCGATGGTCGGCTCGTTTGTGGCCTCGGCGCTCCACGTCATCGCTCGGCTGTGCATTCTGCCAGGACTCGTACTCTTCGTCGCGCCGAAGACTCCCATCGCACCGCTCGTCGCCTGGCCCCTCGCGATGCAGTACGGCGCCGCGGTCGTCCCGGCCCCGGGAGGTGGCGGCGCCGTCGAACTGGTTTTCAAGCAGACGCTCGGCAACGTGATCCCGGCCGAGATCTTTGGTGCCAGCCTCGTCTGGTGGCGCTTCTATACCATCTATCTGTACATCCTCGTCGGCGCGCTGGTCGCGGGAGGTACGGTCATGCGAGCCCTGAAGCCCAAGGCGCTGGCCGCCATCCGTTCCGACCCCGACGCCCCAAGCCCGCCTCCGATCTCAATCACCGACTGACGCACAATGCCGATCGCTGCTTTCTCGTCCGCCTGGGCCGACGCCTTTCTCGACGCCGTCAACACCGACGGCGCCTACCGGGATGCCGCCAAGGGCTGGACCAATCCAGTGGCGCTGCTCGTCGAACCGGGCGCCGGCGTGACCGACGGTGCTGCCGTTCAGCTCGATCTCCAGGCCGGGACCTGCCTCAGCGCCGCGGCACTCACGCCTGAGGCCGTTTCGGCGCCATTCGTCCTCTCCGCCGACCTGGCCACCTGGAAAGAGATCGTCGGCGGCGCCAGCGATCCGATCATGGCCGTGGCACGCGGCAAGGTGAAGCTCACCCGCGGTTCACTCGCCACCCTGATGATGCACTCCAAGGGGGCGAAAGCCCTCGTTGCCTGCGCCCAGAAAATCGACACGCTCTGGCCGTAGGACTGCCGGGCACTACTGCGCGCACCGCCTCGGGCTGCGGAGCGGAGCGAGCGACAAACTGGGTGACAAACCGGGCGACAGACCCCGAGCGACAAACCGGGTTAAAGATCGAGCAGAAAAGCCGGGCCACTAACAGCTTTCACACAGAGACACAGAGACACAGAGACGCAGAGCCGCAGAGGTGAGATTGCGGTCCTGCAGGATTTTTGTTGGGGTGTCTCGAGTGCTGTTCGGTGTGGACGGTCGGCGCATTCGGCCAAGAGTGTTTTGCTCTGCGTCTCTGCGTCTCTGCGTCTCTGTGTGCATGCTGTTAGTGGTTGTGGTTGTGGTTGTGGTTCGTGGTTCGTGGCTTGGGGCTTGTGGCTTGTGGTCAGCAGTAAATGGTTCGTGTTTCGTGGTTCGTCGCTCGAGCCAAGGAAGGGCTGTGTGAAAGCTGCTAGTGGTTCTTTCTCACATGACCAAGGAATGCCCCTGTCAGGACCCGTGAGCGGCTCGTCGCCCGATCCTGGCACTGCCCCTCCTCGGGGCGCAGTCAGATCTTTGTCACCGCGCCTCCAAACGCATGCTCTGTTACGCACGAGTCACCTCAAGACCCTGCACGGCTCCGGGTCATCCGAGTAGCCTACAGCACGCATCGACCGGAGATCACCAATGCCGCTGACCCGCGAACAGACCCGCAGCA
>CAYMQV010000001.1:13102-34221 GCA_964392395.1 uncultured Gemmatimonadaceae bacterium | reverse complement strand
GCACGCATCGACCGGAGATCACCAATGCCGCTGACCCGCGAACAGACCCGCAGCAAGTACTTCCAGCTCTACACCAACTCCAAGCGCCTCGCGTGGGACCCGGCGGCCGTCGATCTCTCGCGTGACGCCGCCGACTGGGAGATGATCCGCCGAGACTACGAGACCGAGGAATTCGCAAAGCAGCTGCACCAGCTCTGCGCCTTCTTCCATGCCGGCGAAGAAAGCGTCACCAGCACGCTCGCACCGCTGCTCGGCGCCGTCGCGCGGCTCAGGCTGGGCGTCGATATCGAGATGTATCTCACCAGCCAGATCTACGAAGAGGCAAGACACTTCGAGTTCTTCACCCGCTACTTCCACGAAGTCCTCGGCGAGGAGACCGCGTCGCTGCTGGCTGAACTCACACCCGCCCCGCAAGCCGTCCTGATTCACGACCTCGACGCCACCACCGATCGGGTCCGACACGAGACCGATCCAACCCGGCTGCGCGTCGCACTCGTCGAGGCGGTGACACACTACATGGGTGTCGTCGAAGCGATGCTGGCCCGCACCGGCTACGTCGGCGCGAGCGATGCGTTGGCCGCGCGTAACTGGCTGCCCGGATTGCAGGAAGGCTTTCGCCTCATCCGACGCGACGAGGGCCGGCACGTCAGCTTCGGCATCCACTTCATCCGCCAGATGACGGCGCAGCACCCGGATCTCGGTGCCGTGGTACACGAGACGTTCGAACGGCATCTGCCCAACGTGCTTGCCACCATTCAGGCGTTCGACTACCCGCACCCCATCGTCGACCTGGAAAAACTCACACAGTTCTCGCTCGATGCATTCGGGCAGTTCATGGCAGCCACCGCGCTCACCGATGTGGATGACTCATCGCTGACCTCCGAGCTGGATGAGAGCGTCGTCGCATGACGAGCGTGGCACTGACCGCGGCGTTGCCATCGCTGGCAGAACTGGAGTCCGCAGCGGCGGTCGTCGCCACCGCGTTCGCCCCGACGCCGCAGTACCGGTGGCCACTGCTCGAGGCACGACTTGGAACCCGCTGCTGGGTCAAGCACGAAAATCACACACCGGTTGGCGCCTTCAAGGTGCGCGGTGGATTGGTCTACCTCGATTGGCTGCAACGAGAGCATCCGGGGATCAGCGGCGTGGTGACGGCGACCCGCGGCAATCACGGGCAGTCCGTGGGGCTCGCGGCGCAGCGCAGCGGCATGCGCGCCTGCGTCGTCGTCCCGACGGGCAACAGTGTCGAAAAGAATGCTGCCATGCGCGCACTCGGCGTCGAGCTGATCGAAGGCGGTGACGACTTCCAGGACAGCGTCGAACTCGCCGATCGCATCGCAGTGGAACGCGGCTGGCATCGGCTGCCAAGTTTCCACCCGCAACTGGTGGCAGGGGTCGGGACCTACGCGCTCGAGTTGCTGCGCGCAGCACCGGGAATCAAGACGGTGTACGTCCCGATCGGACTTGGCTCGGGAGCGTGTGGCGTGATTGCCGCCAGGGATGCGCTGGGCCATCAGTGCGACATCGTGGGTGTCGTCTCGACCGAAGCGCCGTCCTACGCATTATCGTTCGAATTGGGCCGCCCGGTCTCGGCGCCGGTGCATACGCGAATCGCCGACGGCATGGCCTGCCGCACACCGGTGCCCGCAGCACTCGACGTGCTTCTGCGCGGCCTTGCCCGTGTCGTCTCGGTAACCGACGATGAGGTGGAGGCAGCCATGCGCCATCTCTTTTCCGACACGCACAATGCGGCCGAAGGCGCTGGCGCCGCCGCCACGGCAGCGGCACTGCTGGAGCATGACAAGCTTCCTGACGAGATCGCCGTCATACTCTGCGGCGGCAATGTCGACCGCGATGTGTTTGCGAGGGTGATGGCCGCGGGCTGATCGGCCGCGGCGTCCAGACCGCGGCCGATCCTGCCGATACTCAGGCGCAGAACCGCCGCCGATCCCAGGGATCAGCGGCTTGCCTGACATCGCAGTGACTTGGGAGTTCGTGACGGCCTTCTCCTTTCGCGCACGCGTCGGCCTGTTCCTGACCGCGTCTCTCGCGATCGGGGGCCTCGCGCTGGCGGTCGGTGCCCGTCACCTCGAAGCGCTCCACGCGCAACATGCGACGATCGGAGATCGCGAGTTCAATCGCGCCGTCTGGTGGACGCTGGCGCTCGTCGTGGCATCAGCCAACGTGGCGGGCGCCACGGTCGTGGCCCTCACCACCAGAGCGCTCTCCACTCGCATCGCACGGGTGCGGGATGCCGTCCTCACACTCGCGGACCCGTTGCCAGGCCCCATCGCCGTCACCGATGCGCAGGTCGACGACGAATTCGTCCCGTTGCACAGTGCCGTCCTCGTCGCGCGGGAATCGCTGCAGGCATCGCTGACCCGGGTGCGCATGGAATCGGATCGCAACCGGGCGATCATCGACACCGTGCTGGCCAGCGTCTTTGCCATCGACGGCGGGGGACGAATCCTGACCGCCAACCCTGCCGCGGTGCAGATGTTTGCGCGCCCGCTCGCCAGCCTCACTGGCGCGGTTCTCTCCGATCTGGTCGCCGCCGACTCACTGCGGCTCACGGTCGACGACCTCGGAACAGTCACGTTCGTCGGTGGCGACGATGATCGACGCTTCACCACCAGCATCCGGCTGCACGGTCGACGCACCTTCCCCGCCCAGGTGGCCATCACGCCGCTGGCGCTCGATGGGCAGCATGCGTGGGCGGTGTTCGTGTACGATCTGACGGCGCAGCAGCAGACCGAGACCGCGCTTGGCGATGCACGACAAGCTGCGGACGACGCCAACATGGCCAGGACTGCGTTCCTGGAACGCATGAGCCAGGAACTGCGATCACCACTCAGCTCCATGATCGGCTTCACCGGAATCGTGCGCCGCAGCAAGAGTTCGGAGCTGAGCGAACGCGATCGCCACTATCTGGATCGGGTGCAATCCAGCAGCGAACACCTGCTCGGTTTCGTCGAGGATATCTTCGACCTGTCGCGCATCGAAGCCGGTCGCGTGACCATGGTCGTCGTCCCGACCGACGTCGTGCCGATGATTCGGGAGATTGTCGAACAGTTTGAATCGAAGGTTGCCGATCGACCCGTGGTGCTGCAGGTCGACCTGCCGGAGAGTGAGGCCGTCGCCCGCGTCGACGCGGCGCGCCTTCGTCAGGTGATCACCAGTCTGGTGGACAACGCCGTGAAGTTCACCGCGCGCGGCCGCATCACGGTGTCGGTCAGGCGGCATCACACCACTGGTGCGGCCAGTGCGATTCTGGTCACGGATTCGGGAATCGGTATTCCTCTCGAGCGCCAGGGACGGATCTTCGACTCGTTCGAGCAGGGGGGCGACGAAACGAGCCATCGCTATGGCGGCAGTGGACTTGGTCTGGCGTTGTCGTGGCGGATTGCGAGGCAGATGGGGTGTATGCTCAGTGTGGAAAGCACCGCCGGCGCCGGCAGCACCTTCACGCTGGCCTTCGAACGGGCCCCCGTGCCCGGCGATTCGATCCTCGCGCAGACGGCAGGCAGCACCGCCTGACGCTGGCGGCGCCCCGGTACGCTCCGGTATCGTGCAGTGTGCCCACTCTCCATGCCACGCCCGAGCTGCAGACCGCCGCTCCAGGATTGCGACGCGTGCTCGGAGAAGGCGCGCGACGCACGCTCCACGCCGCGGTACAGCGTATCGTTCCCGATGCACCCGAGGATCTGACCGCCCGCGTCGAACATCGGATCGCGGGCCTCGCGGTGCACAAGATCGACGAGGTGTGTGACGGGCTGCGCCTTTTCGGCGGTGTGCTGGCGGCGGTGGTCAGTGTGCGGCGGTTCGCGCCATTTCATGCCCTCGCACAGGTCGAGCAGGACCGGATGCTGCACGCCTGGAGCGACAGTCCGCTGCCGCAGGCGCGAACGCTGTACCAGCTGCTGCGGCGCCTGAGTCTCCTGACGCACTACGGCGATCCGCGCTCGCACGCCGCGATCGGGTACCGCGGCGCACTGCACACGCGTCACGCGGCCGTGTCCTGGGAAGGACCCGCACCCTCCGGTGCGGTTGGGGCCGAGGATGGCGCAGAGCCTGTCCTGCGAGCGCCCGCCGTGGCACCAGTGCCGGCATCACGTGCCCTGCCTGACGGCGTGATCACAGCCGCCACCTTCCGTGTCGCATCGGTGATCACGGCCGACGCCATCGTGATTGGCTCTGGTGCCGGTGGTGCCGTCGCGGCCGCGCGCCTGGCTGAAGCGGGAAAGCGCGTGGTGATTCTCGAATCGGGCGAGTTCGTGCCCAGCGACGAATTCACCGAGCTCGATGGCCCAATGACCGAACGGCTGTACGCGGAGGGGGGGCTACGGGCGACCGACGATCTCGCGGTCTCGATGGTCCAGGGCGCCACCGTCGGTGGCAGTACGACCGTGAACTGGATGATCATGCTCCGGACGCCGCCGCATGTGCTCCTCGAATGGGCGACACGCTTCGGGCTCGAGGGAATGGATGCCGCGGCGATGGCGCCGGTGTTCGATCGCATCGAACGGGACGTGCACGCGCGGCGTGTGCCTGACGATGCCCATTCACCGAACAATCGGCTCCTGCTCGATGGCGCATCCGCACTTGGCTGGCGCGTGGAATCTGCGCTGATCAACGCACGAGGGTGCGTGCGCTCCGGATTCTGTGGTCACGGCTGTCGCTACGACGCCAAGCAGGGCACGCAGCAGACATACCTGCCACGAGCGCTGGCGCACGGGGCCACGCTCTACGCCAATGCGCACGCGTCGCGGATCGAGATCGTGGGGCGAAGCACGGACTCCAATGCGGCGATGCCGACCAAACGCGTCACCGCCACGGTGCGCCGCGTGGGTGACGGCGCCCCTGCACGCACCCTGACGCTCGAGGCGCCAATCGTCATCGTCAGCGGTGGCGCGGTGGAAACGCCACTGCTGCTGATGCGTTCCGGCATGGGCGGCGGCGGGGTCGGCCGGTACCTGCGTCTGCATCCCACGACGGCCGTGATCGGCGTGCACGATCGTGAGATCTACGGCGCCGCCGGCATTCCACTCAGTGCGATGTCGGACGAGTTCATTCAGCGCGATCACAACGGCTACGGTTTCTGGCTGGAGTGCCCACCGCTGCATCCGTCGATCGGGGCCGCGGCACTCTCGGGCTTCGGCGCACCGCACGCGGCCCTGATGCGTCAGTTTCCGAACCTCGCGTCGACCATCGCTCTCACGCGCGACGGCAGTGAGCTGCAACAGTCGAGTGGTGGCGTGACCCTCGATCGCAAGGGGAATGCACACATCACCTACGCATTGACCAACGCCGATGCCGCAAATGTCAGGGCATCCGTCGAGGCGGCAGCGCGCCTGCAGCTTGCAACCGGCGCGCGCGAAGTGCACACCCTGCACAACAAACCGATCGTCGTTCGGCGTGAAGCGGATCTGGCACAGATTCGCGAGCGGGCCGTCGATGCGAATCGCCTGATGCTCTTCAGTGCCCATGTGAACGGCACCGCGCGCATCGGCACCGATCCCACCACCAGCGGTGTCACGCCGGACGGTGAACGGCACGGCGTGCCAGGCGTCTACGTGTTCGATGGCTCGATGCTGCCCACTGGCGTGGGCGTCAATCCGCAGGAGACCATCATGGCACTGTCGACCGTGCTTACCGAACGCCTCCTGACACGTTGGCCCTGATGCAGCAGCCACGACCGACGGCATGCCTCACGCGTCGCCACACCGACGCGGTGGAGAGGGCCTTTGCGGAACACTTCGAGGTTGGCCTCAACATCGATGACATCCCCCGGACGGCCTCGGAACTGTCGCGGATGATGCAGCAGTGCGATGTGCTGGTGCCGACGGTGACCGATCTGCTCGACGATCAGCTCTTTCAGCACGCACCGTTTCGCACGAAACTGATCGCCAGCGTGGGTGTGGGAACGAACC
This sequence comes from uncultured Gemmatimonadaceae bacterium, assembly GCA_964392395.1. Lineage (GTDB taxonomy): Bacteria > Gemmatimonadota > Gemmatimonadetes > Gemmatimonadales > Gemmatimonadaceae > JACMLX01. Next base: position 28,291 of record CAYMQV010000001.1, on the reverse strand, counting down.
ATATCGACCTGACGGCCGCCGCACGCGAGGGCTGCGTGGTGACCAACACCCCGGATGTGCTGACCGACGACACCGCCGACATTGCCATCGCGCTGATCCTGATGGCGTCGCGCCGGCTCGGCGAAGGGGAGCGTGTCGTCCGCGCCAGCCGCTGGCACGGCTTTGCGCCGACCTGGCACCTGGGCCACACGCTGCGCGGCCGCACGCTGGGCATCGTTGGCTATGGTCGGATTGGACGCGCCGTCGCCGCCCGCGCTCGGGCCTTCGGCCTCCGGGTCCAATGGGTCGGACGCGAAGCGGGAGGGAGCGTGCCTGCCGATGCGGAGATGGCGCCATCGCTCGATACGCTGCTTGCAACCAGTGATATCGTCACGCTGCACGCCCCAGCCGGCGCCGACACCCACCATCTCATCCGTGCGGACCGGATCGCCCGGATGCGCCCAGGGAGCATCCTGATCAACACCGCGCGCGGATCGCTGGTGGACGAGCGGGCGTTGGCCGAGGCGCTGAGCGAGGGACATCTGTTTGCCGCCGGACTCGACGTCCACGAGTTCGAACCGAAGATCAACGCCGGCCTCATGCGACTCGAGAATGTGGTGCTGCTGCCCCACCTGGGCAGCGCGACCGTCGAGACGCGGACCGCCATGGGCATGCGCGCACTCGAGAACGCACGCCAATGGGCGGCGGGCCACGAGCCGCGGGACCGCGTCGTCTAGTAGTCACAGCGCCGACTCCCGAGGGGAAATCCCCGGAACAGGTACGTCCGCCGTGCCCGACACACACGCTCAATCTGATCACGGTATCAGGGCTGGCTTCCCGCGCCTAACTTTCAGCACTGCACTGCACTGCGCTGCGCATTCTGCGCTGCTTCCGCGTCCTCGCCGCCTGCCTCCCGTGACTGCCCTCGCCGCTCCAGCGTCGCTCGATCTGCTCAGCATCAACACCATTCGTACGCTCGCCATGGACGCGGTGCAGAAAGCGGAGTCGGGACACCCCGGCACGCCCATGGCACTGGCGCCGCTCGTGTACCGCCTCTTCACCGCACACCTGCGCCACGACCCCAGGGCGCCCCACTGGCCCGATCGTGACCGATTCGTGCTGTCGGTGGGTCACGCGTCGATGGCCCTGTACGGCGCGCTGCACATGAGTGGCTACGATCTCTCGCTCGACGACATCATCAATTTCCGTCAGTGGGGCTCCAAGACACCCGGGCATCCCGAAGTGGGTCACACCGCCGGCGTCGAGACGACCACGGGCCCGCTGGGTCAGGGCCTCGCCAATGCGGTCGGCATGGCGATGGCAGAAGCCCATCTCGCCGCAGTCACCAACACCACCGAACACGCCGTGGTCGATCACTACACCTACTTCATTGCCGGCGACGGGTGCCTGATGGAAGGCATCAGTCATGAAGCGGCGTCGTTTGCCGGACATCAGAAGCTGGGCAAGCTGATCGGATTCTACGATGACAATCGCATCACGATCGATGGCAGCACCGATCTGTCGCTGAGCGATGACGCCGCACAGCGATTCGCATCGTACGGCTGGCAGGTGCTGCACATCAGTGACGTGAACGATCTGGCTGAGATTGACGCCGCGATCGCCGCAGCCAAGGCGGAGCACGGCCGACCGACGATGATCATCACGCGGACTGTCATCGGCTTCGGCAGTCCGAATCGCGCAGGCACCGCCAAGGCGCACGGCGAGCCGCTCGGCGCCGAGGAAATCATCCGGACGAAGGATGCCCTGGGCTGGGTGTCGCACGAACCGTTCTTCGTGCCGGAAGAGGCGCACGCGCACTGGCGGGAACAGGTCGCACTGCGTGCCGCCGTACACACCGAATGGGCCACCCGTTTCGCCGCCTTCACCGCCGCACACGGCGCCCAGGCCGCAGAGTTCACACGGCGCATGGCCGGTGAGCTGCCAACCGGCTGGGACGCGGCATTGCCAGTGTTCACCGCCGAAACCGGGACCGTCGCCAGCCGAGCCGCGTCGGGTGCAGTGCTCAATGCGATCGGCGCCGGCATTCCCGAACTGCTTGGCGGGTCGGCCGACCTGTCAGGATCCAACCTGACGCTGCGCAAGGGCGATCAGCCCTTCAGCGCCGGCAATCGAACCGGCCGGTACGTCTACTACGGTGTCCGCGAGCACGCGATGGGCGCCATCATGAATGGCCTGTCGCTGCACGGTGGCGTGGTGCCCTATGCCGGCACCTTCCTGATCTTCAGCGACTACATGCGTCCCGCGATCCGACTGGCGGCGCTGATGAGGACGCAGGCCATCTACGTCTTCACCCACGATTCGATCGGACTCGGCGAGGACGGACCCACGCATCAGCCGATCGAACACCTCTCGGCGCTGCGAGCGATTCCGAACCTGCTGGTACTGCGGCCGGCAGACGCCAGCGAAGTTGCCGAGTGCTGGCGCGTCGCCATCAATCACCGGACCGGTCCGAGCGCGATTGTCCTGTCGCGGCAGAAGCTCGGATTCCTCAATACGGCTCCCGCGACCGTCCGCGCCGGCGTCGAGCACGGTGGCTACGTCCTGGCCGACTCGAGCGCGTCGGCGAAGATTGCGTTGCTTGCCACGGGCAGCGAGATCGGCCTGGCACTCAAGGTGCGCGATGCATTGGAAGCCGGTGGCATCCACACGCGCGTTGTGAGTGTACCATCGATGGAGCTGTTCATGGCCACCGACGCGTCGTATCAGGCGTCGGTGTTACCGGCCGGCGTACCGCGCCTGGCGATCGAAGCGGGACATCCGATGTCATGGTGGCGGCTGATTGCCGGTCAGGGCGACGTCGTCGGTCTCGACCATTTCGGTGCCTCGGCACCGTTTGACCGACTCTACAAGGAATTCGGTCTGAGCGTCGACGCGATCGTGGCACGTGCCATTAAGCTCGTCTCACAATAGGATCCTATGCGTTTGCAGAGTCAATTGTGCGTTGCGCGCCGTCATTGGCGCGCAACGTGTTTCAACACAGCGATTTACGCCGTGGGTGTTGACGCCGAGGGCACGGCGGGTTCGTATTAGCAAGCAAGTCCACCGCAGGACCAGCAATTCCCGCGCACGCCAGAAGCCGAATGGACACGATCGCACTCGCTGTGCCCGTGGTTGTCGGTCTTGAGGTTTGCTCCACGCTGGGACTTGCGTGGGTCTGCTGGCGACTCGGTACGCGCCGTAACCTCATGGCGCTGCGCGATATTGCGCGCGCGTTCGTTGCGCTCGGCGTTGCGGCGGCGATGCAACTGTTCAACATGCGCATTTTCGACGGCGCCGACCCTGCACTTCGTGATCTGGGACGGTCGCTGTCCATCTGGATGTATCTCGGCTTCATGGTGCTCGGTGCGGCCGAGCTCGCGACGAACGACATCGTCACCGACAAAGTCCGGCGAGATGCGATACGGGGCGCCATCATTGCCGCGGTGCTGACGGCCGGGATCAGTCTGCTCGCTGCCAGAGATCCCATCGCGCAGGACATGGTGCGCCATGCGCTCCGCGCAGGTGGCACACTGACGGCGTGCGTGATCATTGCGCGGATCGTGTCGAATGTCAGCGCACCACCGAAGATGGTGCTCGGTGCCAGTGTGGTCCGGATCGCACTCTGCGTGGTGGCGCTCTGCGCCGCACTGCGGGCGGGAACTGCGCTCTCGCACTGGTTCAATCCGCTTGCGTCCGCAGTGAACTGGCAGCCGTTGCTCACCGCCGAGTTCCTGTCGCATTGTGCGCTCTGCGTTGGCCTCGTCGTGTGGATTCTCGACCGCGACTGGGCGCTGGCCGATGCCTCGGTGGAGTCCGCCGAACACCGGGCGGCGAGCGATGCGCTGACCGGGCTGCCGAATCGCACCATTCTGATGGACCGTCTCGAAATGGCGGTCGAATCTGCCAAGCGGAACGGCACCCACGTCGGCGTGCTCTACATCGATCTGGACGAGTTCAAGGAGGTGAACGATCGACATGGGCATCTGGCCGGCGACGATGTGCTGAAAGCAGTGGGCCATCGTCTGCAACACCTGCTGCGCGCCTCCGATACGGTCGGCCGAATCGGCGGCGACGAGTTCGTGGCGATTTCACCATACCTCGGGCAGAGCAGTGATCTGGACGTGGTGATAGCCAAGGTCCGCGAAGCACTGAAGCACGTGGTCGATCACGACGGTGTGCAGATCAGTGTCGACGGCAGCGTGGGCGCTGCGCTGTTCCCTCGAGATGGCGATACGCCCACGGCCCTTCTCGCCGTCTCCGACAGCGCGCTGTACCGTGACAAGAGCGCCAGACGAGTTATCCGGCGTACGATCAGTGGCGCGCATCCCTCCATTCGAACGGCGTGAGCGGCTCAATGTGGAAACGACGGCGAGACCTTCGCTGTTGACTCACCGTGGCACAGCAATCAACACCAGTCACGAGCGGTCGTACGCTCGTCTTCGTCGCCCCGTGGGAATGCTCGCGAGCCATCGCCCAACTGCCGCGGGCACCAGACGACTGCGTCATCGCCTGCATCATCGAGTCGGTCGAGAAAGGGGCGGCACTCCCGTGGCACCGCCACAAGCTGGTCCTGATTCTTTCGGCCATGCGCCACTTCGCGGACGCGCTGCGGGCGGCCGGATATCGCGTCGACTATCGCCGCGCGGCGAGTTATGAAGAGGGACTGACCGCCGCGGCGCTGGAGCACGGCGCAGGCCAGGTCGTGGCCACGGAAGGGCGCGAGTGGGAAATGGTGGCCTCGCTGAATCGGGCCGCAGCGTCATTGGAGAGCCACGGCATCGCGCTCGAACTCCGTGCCGATCGCGGCTTCCTTGCCAGCCGCGAGGACTTCGCACTCTGGTCGAAGAGCAAGAAGGAGCTTCGCATGGAGTTCTTCTACCGCGAGATGCGCCGCAAGCACCGGATCCTGATCGAACCCGATGGCAAGCCAACGGGCGGCGCCTGGAACTTTGATGCGGAGAACCGCCGGCCGTGGCCAAAGCAGAAGGTCGTACCCGCGCCTATGCACTTCGCGCCCAATGAGACCACTCGCGACATCATGCAGCGCGTGAATGGGTGGAAGGATCGATGGGGAGCCGCCGAGGGCTTCGCATTGCCGGTGACGCGGGCTGACGCGAAGGTCCTGCTCGAGCGCTTCATCACCGAGCGCCTGCCCGAGTTCGGTCCCTATGAAGATGCGATGCAGCATGGACACCCCGATCTGCTGCATTCCACATTGGCGTCCGTGATCAACGTCGGCCTGCTGCATCCGATGGAAGTCATCCAGCGGGCCGAAGGCGCCTATCGCGAGGGGCTGGTGGCACTGCCAAGCGCCGAGGGGTTCATCCGGCAGATTCTTGGCTGGCGGGAGTACGTGCGCGGCATCTACTGGCATCAGATGCCCGGCCTGCGCACCGCGAATGCGCTCGACGCCTGGCTTCCGCTGCCGATGTGGTTCTGGGCCCCCGACGGGGAGCCGGGATACGCCGGCAAGCCCGCCAGCACCGCCTGTGAGATGCGCTGTCTGTCGGACACCATCCGCGCCGTCCGTGATACGGGTCGGGTTCATCACATTCCACGCCTGATGGTGCAGTCCAACTTTGCCACGCTCCTCGGCGTCACGCCGGCGGCCCTCAACCGCTGGTTCTGGGCAGGGTTCACCGATGCGTATGAATGGGTGACGCTGCCGAACGTGGTTGGCATGGCCACCTGGGGCGACGGCGGTGTGATGGCGTCAAAGCCATACGTCGCCAGCGGCGCCTACATCAATCGCATGAGCAACTACTGCAGCAGTTGCCGATACGATGTGAAGGCCAGGATCGGGAGCAATGCCTGTCCGTTCAATCTGTTGTATTGGGACTTCCTGGCCCGATACAGGGAGCGTTTCGCAAACCATCCGCGGATGGCGATGATGATCCGCAACCTCGAGCGGATTCCCGAGTCGGAACTGGTGCAGATCCGGCGCGCGGCAACGGAATTCCGCGATGCACTTGCCTACGACGAGTCGCCATCGACGCCTGGTCACGTGGCCTGACAACGCCAGCGCGACGGGCAACCGCCTGAAGGCAGCACCCTGTACCGGGAGCGGGAGGCATCAATGCACGTCTGCCGTGCGTGTCCATCTCGTATGCAGTGCGGTCTGCGCCCAGCACACACAACGACGACGCGACCGCGCACAAATGACATTCCAATCTCGAGTTTCCGCCAGGTCCATCCCTCACGTTTGCCTTTGCGTCTTTGCGTCTTTGCACCTTTGCGTTAAGCCAGTTATGCAGTTATGCAGTTCCGCAGTTGTGCACTGACGTCCGCGGATGCGTCACTGCTCCGCACCATCGGCAGAACGGGTTCTCGTTGTAACGTCAGTCGACGCGCATGACGCAGAAGGCAGCGGCGGTGTTCGCGGCCGTCGCTCGATTTCAGCCGGGGCAACCAGCCTGCGTCGGCGGTGCGTGAAACTCAGCGCCCGATGTACGGCAGCAACGAGCCGATCATCGGTACCGCGACATAGCGCCGCTTTCCAAGGACACCCCCGATCGTCAGGCGGGCATACGCACCCTTCAACCCGAGGTCGGGCGCACCGATCACATTTTCCGGACCCGAGCGCCACTTCGTGTCGCCGAGGCGTGTCATGTAGCCGGCACGCAGCCCGATGCTCATCAGCAGGTTGGGCCACTTCGCCTGGAAAATCTGGTCGATGCCAAGTCCCACATGGCCCTGATAACTGCGCGCGGTGATGTCGACATTCCGCCCGCCGGTGGACGGGATGTCACGGAAGTTCGTATTGAAATCGACCGGCCCGTTGCGACGAAGCGTCACCGTCGTGTTGCTCAACCCAACCCCGACCATCGGATACACCATCGTCTTTCGCGCGAGGATGACCGGAATGCCGATATCGATCGTGCCGTACGCACCATCAGTTTCGGTCGTGAAGTTCGTCGCCGCCGCTCGCACCGGAACGTAGGTGTGACTGCCGGCAAGCAGCATCACGCGGTTCCATCGCACCCAGCTTTCGACGCCAAGGGTGATCGCGCTCTTTTTCAACCGGCCGCGGCCCTGGCGCGCGAGTTCGGTGTTGAACGCCCCGCTGCCAAGCCCGATCTGTCCGCCCTGAATGCTGATGCCCGCCACTGGCGGAAGCACGGACGTATCGGCAAGCACCTTCTGCGCCGTGAGAGAGCCGGCGGTCGCTGTCATCGCGAGTGCGATAGCAAGAGCGCCGCGAAGCGAACAGGCGGTAGGGACGGTCATGTTGGTTCGTGGATAAGTGCGGGTGTCGCGGAAGCCGAACGTACACGGCGCCAGTCGAGTGTGATCAGGAGCGCATCGATCGCGATCGCGATCGCCGAGACCGCGCACCACGGGCAGAACGACCTCAGGATAATGAACTCCGCATACTTCAGCCGGAGCGTGAACAGCACCGCACTGTAAATCAACACCATCAGCGCCTGCGTCGGCCAGACCGCGTCTTCCAGCGACTCGAGGCTGCCCGCGAGCGCCAGCAGGACGATCAACGCATAGCCGACCGTGCCGATCAGCGCGACATCCACGCCCAGAAACCAGCCGTATCGGCTTCCCTGTATGTACTCGCAGCCGTTGCCGCTGCCGGTGCACGCCAGCGTCCCCATGTAGCCCATTTTCCAGAGCGCGAGGTAGAGGGCGACCATGCAGCTGATCAGGCTGACGAGGGCAATTGCGCGACGATAGGTCATGGCAGGCATGATGGAGGGTCTCCACGGCCCCCGCTACTCCTGCGGCGTCGGTTCGCGTACCCTTCTGGTATGCCTGAGATCACCGATGTCACCGTAGAGCGCTGTGAACGTCCTTCAGAGGATGAGCTCGCCTGTCTCGAAGTCCCCTACCGGCCGTTCGCCGAGGGTAATGGGTGGTATGCCCACTTCTTCTATGAGTCCAGCGGTGCGCCGGCCTTCAAGCGGTTGACCCATGGCGACCACGCCGACCTCTGGTACCGGGTGGCGAGCACTGACTGACCTGGGTGATCGGCCGGCTGGTGTGCCCTGCCAGCATCGACCTGATTGTCAGGCACGGGGTATGTCTCCGTCGGGGTCTCCCCCGCGTACTTCTTTTCTGGAGTCTGATTCACGATGAAAGCCTCGAACCCAGTCCTCTCCCGCCTCGCTGAGGCGGCCCGCGACACCTTGGCAACGACTGCCCGCGGTGATGTGATGACCCGCGCCGGCACTGCCGGCAAGTCGATCATCCTGCTGGCGCTCTGCGCGTTTTCGGCCTCGTTCACCTGGTCGCAGGTGGTGGCCGGCAACACGGGGATCGTCATGCCGTCCCTGCTGGTCGGCGGCCTCGGCGGCTTCATCGTTGCGATGATCGTGTCGTTCAAGCCGAACACCGCCCCGATCGCCGCCCCGATCTACGCCGTGCTCGAGGGGCTGTTCCTCGGCGCGATCTCCGCGCTCTACAATCTCAAGTACGCCGGCATTCCCCAGCAGGCCGTCCTGCTGACGTTTGCCGTCGCACTCGGGGTCTTCACGCTGTACCGGATGAACATTCTCAGGGCCACCGAAGGCTTCCGACGGATGATCGTGGGCGCCACGATCGGCATTGCAGTCTTCTATCTGGTGAACATCGTACTGTCACTGTTCAACGTGAACCTCGGCTACAGCATGTCGTCGAGCCCGATCGCGATCGGTATCAACCTCGTGATCGCCGGTGTGGCCGCCATGAACCTGGTCCTGAACTTCGACGACATCGATCAGGCCGTGCGGATGGGTGCGCCGAAGAAGATGGAGTGGTACGGCGCCTTCGGTCTGATGGTCACGTTGGTGTGGCTCTATCTGGAACTGCTGCGCCTGCTGGCACGGCTGCAGGGTCGTCGCGACTGAGCTTGCAGCTGGGGTTGGTGGTCATGCGGGCGCTTCCAGTGGAGGCGCCCGCGTTCTTTTGTGACAGACCATGGGTCTTCCGCAAGCGCCGGATCGGGCGCAATGTGAGTCAGGGCCATACCGGATAACCAAGTCCGAACGCCTACCGCGCCGCTGCGGAGGAATCCATGAGTCGCCGTACCATCACCCGTCTGAAGCCACTCCTGATGCCGGGTATCAGCGCCCTTCTGGCGCTGCTCTCACTGACCACCGCGCCGCAAAGTGCCCGCGCGATGGTACACACCATTGCCCGCTGGAGCGCCGAGCTGGCGCCACCGAATGGCGCACTCGGGCCGCATGGCTCAGTTGTGCTCGAGCGTGGCAAGCGACCGAATTACACCCGTGTTCGCGTGGTGATCAGTGGCGATACGCCCGGGGCGGTGCGGCCGTGGCATCTGCACGCCGGCATCTGCGGTGAAGACGCCCCGATCGTCGGCCCTGAACAGGCATACGCCAGGATCCGCATCAACGCGCGAGGCAACGGCGTCGCGGTCATCGATCTTCCCATTCCCTTCCCCGAGGCGGGCGCGCTCTTTGTGAACGTGCACGAGTCGCCCAGAAAAATGGATCGAATCGTCACGTGTGGTCAGTTGGTTCGCTGAGTCACGCAGCGGTTTCGGGTGCGAGGGAATCCTCGCGGTCTGTCGGTGTGCCGCGCTGAGTTCCGGTCGCCCGTCGCCGTTGGCTGACGCACGGTGCGAGACCTTGGCGGCGTAGAGGCCGACGGCCGCAGACCGTTAGGTGACGGTTGTAACGCGCACTGTCGCTCCGACCGTCACACATCGTCCACGGTGACTACCTTCGTCTGACCGCCAGCTGGCGTGTGGCCGCCGTCACCCAATACCGTCCGCGTGCGATCGTCGTCCCGATTCGTTTTTCTGGTCAATGCCGCCGCTGGCACCGGCAAGGCGCCTCGCCGTCTCGATGCGCTGCTGCAGCGGCACCCCGAGGTGGCGCAGCGGTCACGCATCGTTCGATCATCATCCGCGGCCGAACTGGATGCCGCGCTACGACTGAGCGCTGACGAGATCCCGACGGCAGTCGGTGGTGACGGATCGTTGAATGCACTGGTGACGCTGCTGCACCGTCGCGGCGAGTTGCAGCGTACCCTCGCGCTGGTCCCGTTCGGAACAGGCAACGCCACCGCTCACACGCTCGGCCTCAGCTCGGCGCAGGTGGCCATGGCGGCGCTGGAACGGGGCGACACCGCGTCGATCGACATCATGCGTACGTCGATCGCGCAGACACCGATTGCACTGGTCAGTTGCAGTACCGGCTTCGAGTCGAGTTTTCTGCAACGGTACGCTGCGGTTCGATACTCCTCGCGACAGTGGGCGGGATGGAGCGCGCTGCTGCTCAATCTCTCCACGCAGCTGCGTGGCGTATCGCTCAGCATCGACGGAACTGAATGGGTGCCCCCGACAGAACTGGTGCACAACGTCGGCGTGTACAACATTCCGCACTACGCCTTCGGCAAGGTGATGTGGCGTGGCATGCAGTCCGACGACGGCCTGGCAATCGCCGCCGTGGTGCGTTCGCCGCTCTGGTACTGGAACCTCATGGCGCGTGGTGTTACCGCACCCATGGAGCTCAACTCGTCCGAGTATCGACTGCCCGGCGTGCGCACCGTCCGCTGGCGGACGGCCGAGCTGCGCTCACCCCTTCCACTGCAGATCGATGGTGAGTCGATCGATGCCCGGGAAACATCACTCACGGTCGATTCACGCGCCGTGACCATCGTGTGCGCGTCACCGACGACGCCGATCGTGTGAGCCCTGCGGGTCAGCGGAGGCCGTCAAAGGTGAACCCTGTCCCGATCACGACGACCCAGCCCGCGGGTTGACGGTCAGTCGCGAAGCGGCGCACGAGATCGAAGCGGCCCGCCCCGATGTTCGATGCCGAGCGCAAGGGCGCGTACCGAAATCCGATCCCGGCATCGCTGCCGCTGCGCTGCGGTGAACCGCTGTACCACGCCCCGCCAGTCTCGGCGAATACGGCCACGCCAGCGGCGAACGCGCCAAGAATGTTCGGCAACGCGGTGTAGCGATACTCGAGCACCGAGAAATGCTGCCGATCACCGGTGAAGGAGTGCAGCGGAAAAGCGCGCGGTCCGCGAAACAACCCGAGATCGAACTCTTCGCCCGGAAAGGGATTCTTGTCCCATCCGCGCATCGTGAAGGCCACCAGCAGGTGCTGACGATGCGGCTGGAACGCCACCGTCGCTGACAGCTGTGCGGTACCGCTATCCACGGCCCCACCGCTCGCGAGGCCGGAGACGCGACCAGTCACCGTCGCAAATCCATGTGGCAACCGGGTGCCCGTCTGCGCGAAGAGCAGTGGCCCAACGCCAGTGCGATCATACCCCAGCGCTGACGGCGCCACCGACACGCCGAGCCGGATCGTGGAGCTGAGGTCGACGTCTTCGGGCTGCCCGAGCTGGCGATAGTTCCGCGTGACGAGAAATCGGGCCGCGCTCAGATCGACGTAACTCAGCAGCGCGCCCGTCACCGTGCGACTGATCGCGGTCGGCACCGCGGTCCGTGGCGCAAAGTCGTCGCGGCGAACCTGCAGTTCACCGCCGACCCGCAGGTATCCACGCGGGGACGCACGCACCGCGTGCGCAGCTGAAACAGCTCCGAGCGTGAAGCGACGGTCGAGTGAATCGCGCGCGCGCAACACGCCGTCCCGGAAACGGAGCACACGGCCATCGAAGTTGACGAAACTCGCACGCAACGCGTTGCGACCAGAAAGCGAAAAGTACGGCTTTTCAACCACCGCGCCGAAACTGCTGCCATCGGAGAACCGATTGTAGAACGCCCCGGTGCTGATCCGGTTCGAGATCAGGCGCGGCGCCCCGAACGCCAGGCGCACCAGCGAGCGATCGGGATCCTGCACGTATCGGACGTCGAGCGTCGTCGCCAGGCCGAGGAAATTCGTCTCGAGCAGACCGGCGCTGATCAGCGTTTGTCCGCCGGTGCTGCGAAAGGTGGCATATGGTCGCGTCGACCAGCCATCGTAGGTGTGGATCTGGAGCGTTCGGCCATCGGCGCTGGTGTCCACCTGCACATCCCGAAAGACCTGCAGCCGTCGGAGATTCCGGCCCGTCTCGGCAGCGCGCGCCGAATCGAGGGGATCACCAACGCGGAGCAGCAGTTCGCGCTCCACCACCCGCTGCCGCGTGCGCACGTGCAGCTGGTTCACGATCCGCCGAATCCACTGCGCCGCTTCGGTGGAATCGAAGATGTCATGCCGCGTGAGCACGATCTGGTTCACCCGGCGTCCGGAATCAGCCAGCTGCTGTGCGCGCAGCGCCGCCGGCAGCATGACCAATCCCAATACGACCGCAAGTGTGATCACGGGGACGCCGCGGCGGCATCGTTGGGACGGCAACTGACAGACTCGACGACGCAACGGCACGGGACGCTGGAGGTGGTGAAGCACGGTGGGGCAGGATCAGCGGACGGATGCCCACCGGCGCCGGCGAGTTCAAATCGAATGCCCGGGCGCCCGTCCAACAACCCAAGCTGGACCGTTCGGGCGAAACAGTACGGAAACCGTTGGGCAACCCTCTCGCACGACCGCTGCGTCCCACGGCACGCCCGTCGTACCGCTCCCGGGTCGTACCGCGCTCGGGTCGTACCACGCTACCCTCCATCGGAGTTCCCATGACCACGCTTCGGCGCACTGCCGCACTTCTTGCCATCACTGCCGACGGCGCTGGCGCCCAGACCGCGGTTGGCCGGATCGACGACAACTGAAGCATGCGCGAACAGCTCGAGAGCGGCGATCGGTTGCGCCTCTCGACACCCAATGGCGCGATCTCGATCCGGCAGGGCTCCGGCTCCGAGGTCGAGATCCGCGCTGCAAAGACGGCTGACCGCGGCGCATCGATGAGTCACATCGGCTTCATCGTGCAGAAGAGCGCTGACGGACTGGTGGTCTGCGCGGCGTACAACGATGACGATGAATGCGACATGGATCGCGGCTGTCGCCAGCGCCGAAACCGCTCACGCGACGGCTGGAACCGCCAGCGCGCTCGCGCCAGCTTTGTCGTCACCATTCCCGCCGGCGTCAGGATGAATGCTGGCACCGACAATGGCGATATCGAGATCCGAAAGGCGCGCCGACAACCCGCTGGTACTGGCAATGCTTGCGGCAGCAGGAACAAGAACCGCAACGGCTTAACGCAACGGGAACTGAAAGGCGCAGAGGCGCAAAGAACAGCAGGAAGACGTGGGGAAATCCACTGCAATTGGCGGGGCTGTAGCAGTTTCAAGGCAGTGGAGTTCTTTGCGCCGTGGTGTCTTTCTGACATCGTGACGTTCATGCCGTTGCAGTTCCATCTCGGATGCAGACCGAACGCCCGATGGGATGAAACGCTATGGCGGCAAACCGTGAGCGCGCCCGATTGCGCTACTTGATCAGGATGATCCGCGGGTTCACAGGGTACACCCATTCAACGCCACGGCTGGTGATCGTGGCATCGTCCTCGAGCGGAATGCGCAGTTTCTTGCCGCCCCACTCGGGAATCGGCGTATAGGCAAACAGTTCGATCGAAAACAGGTTCGACGACCGCATCTCGTACGTCAGTCGTCCTGGATTGAAGAACGCCATCGATGGGCCGATACCGTGGCCCCAGTCACCCACGGAATGACAGCCGATGATGAACTCGACGCTGTTGTCAGCGCGGGTCTGATTGAAGCCGCGCATCTGCAGAATGCCGGCTTTTACGATGGCGGCGTTCACATCGTCCATCATCGCCTGTGCCGTCTTGCCGGGACGCGCCGTGCGATGAATCACATCGCGCACGCGCACCGCGTTGTCGAATGCCTTCTGATAGCTCTCAGGCAGTTTCGTCTCGCCCGGCTTCAGCACGTAGGCAATCCGCTTCTGGTCGGTCCACATCGTCAGGTAGCCGACGCCGAAGTCGAGCATGATGATGTCGCCGCGCTGAATGATGCGATCGTTGCTCGTGGCTTCGATGCCATTCGGGCCGGTGATGTACACCGACGGCACCGTGAACGATGAACCGAGGCGCCGCTCGAACTGCTGCTGCTCGATCCACCACGCCACGTCGGCGAGCGTCGTCACGCCTGGTGTGATCACTTCGTTCGACAAGGCACGCTCGGCAATCTGCCGTCCCATTTCACCCGCTTCACCGAACGCCACGATCTCCGATGCCGTCCGGCGCGACGAGAAGTCCGACACCATCTTCTCCGCGCTCACCAGGCGTGCGGCGAATTGCGGGCCGAGCACCTTCACCATCTGGTCGTGAACTGACTTGGTCAGGCCGTCGGCAAGACCCATTTCGGCGGACATGTTGATCCCGATGCGCTTCGGATTGCGCGCCTGCACGAACTTGAGCAGATCACCTTCCGCATCGGGAATGTCATATGCGCCGCACAGTTCGCGGTGATGATCCGTGATGCCGAGTACCGCCCGCTCGATCCGATCGCCCCCCTTGTCGGTGAAGATGAAGTATCCCACGCTGCCCGTGTAGCCGCCGCCAAGGAGCGGCGCGAGGGGATCGTCATGCCCTTCCTTCTGCGCCACGATCCACATGTCGATGCCATTCTCGCGCATCGCTTCCGGCAGGATGTGATCGAATTTCTCCTTGCGGATCTGGCACATCCGATCCCAGCGGATCTTCACCTCCGGGAGCGTCGTGCGCTGCGCCTGGGCGACTGGAGCGGCGGCGATGCTGAAGAGCGTGATGGCTGCGACGGCGCGGAGGGCGGGCAGGAGTCGTGTCATGAAATCGTGCGGAAGAGTGTGGTGAAAGCAGCGATGTCGCCTGCCATCGAAAGGTCGCCTCAGGTCGCAGCATCGGCCAGAAAACAGGCTCCGTAACATCCGCTTCCCCATAAGTGGAACCGCCGCCAGACGTGGTGCCAGAACCCGCCACGTGCGCCGTGATGTTCAGCCGCAATACCTTCCGGCACGACAACAGGGGCACATGGCACTCCGCCACGAGCCCCTGCTTGCATCTTCGCTCGATTCCGACACAGGATTCCACCGTGACGAATCAGTGAAAACCAGAAAAATCGTCACGTCCCTCGATTTTTTCGAGATCACCAACCATCAACGCAGTTCTCTCCGCCTCTGCGGCCTCTGCGCCTCTGCCTCATGCAGTTCCAGTTGAACTCTTCGTGCTGCTGACTTACCGCGCCACTGTTACCAGAAATTGAAACTGCAGTAACGCAAAGGGAACAGCGAGTCGCAAAGCCGCAAGGCACAGCAAGGCACAGCAAGGCACAGCAAGGCACAGCAAGGCACAGCAAGGAACGGCAATGAACGGCAATGAACGACAAGGAGCTTCAAAACGGGGTCCGGAATT
>CAYMQV010000001.1:3920-13002 GCA_964392395.1 uncultured Gemmatimonadaceae bacterium | reverse complement strand
GAACGGCAATGAACGGCAATGAACGACAAGGAGCTTCAAAACGGGGTCCGGAATTGGAGCAGAAGTCCAGGCCTTCCAACACCCCGCATTCCCTTGTTTTCGCAGTATGCAGGTCAGCCGTTTTCGAAAGTCACATCTCGAATCAGACGACTCAGGGTCACGAAACCGCCGTACCAACACGTCGGGTTCCGACGGCCGCTCACGGAATCGGGTAGCTGATCACGCCGCCGTGCGTCCAGGTCGTGCCACTGACCCGGTACGACAGCACCCTGAATGACCAGGCACCACCAGCCGCGTGGTGCCCGAAGGTCGTCGCCTTCATCCCCAGATCCTCGCCCTGATAGGTGTCAGGCTCGATCAGCAGACCGCCAGGCCCGACATGCGAGGTCGCCATCATCCCCTGAACGCGCGCCTGCGCCGCACGGCCGGCTACGCCAGCGCCAGGACCCACCAGCACGCCGGGTGCGGCCAGCTTGGTATTGTTCGCGTGAGCCACCCGCACCGCACCGTCCGCTCCAGCCTGGCTGCCGACACCGAACGTACATCCGTCCATCGTGACGGTGAACATCCAGTTCGCATCATTGCCGAGCATCAGCGGAATGGTCTTGTTGTTTTCGTGGCCGCAGAAATAGACCCTGAGGCCCCGCGCATCGTTCGCGTTCTTCTTTCGAAGCTTGTACACGCCACCCTCGGCGGCACCACCAAACGCACCGACCGGGATGTTGCCGATCGTCGTCGCCGGTTCGCGCAGCTCGACCACCACGTCGACCAGTCCCAGCGTTTCCTTCGGAACGATCACGTACACGATGTTTCGTGTCAGGAACGCGAGCGTGTTGTCGCAGAAGTCGTCGAGGTACGGCATACGAGGCACCATCCGTGTCGAATTCGAAAGGCCTATCACGGGCCCCGGTGAACAGCAGGACGTCCAACAGCACCGGACATCAAGGCGCTGCGCCCAAGCATAGCATTCGGTACCGCTGTGGAACACTCGGCCGCCCTCGGCAGCGTCGCGACCCAACAAGCCGGCCTCCGTCACCCCGGACGTCATCCCAGCGCGCGCGACCGCGCTCAGGTCGCGTCCAAGCCCCTGCCCTTCGATCGTCGGTCGTTCTTCCCCCGATATGCGCGCAGCCGTTCGACGGTGCCCAACGCTGCGCCCGGTATGGCCGCGACCGGCGCCACCATCCCATCCACCGCCTGCAACAGCTCGAAGGTCGCTGGCCGACCCCGGGCGATTGCCGTCGCCACCTCCACATACGTCGCTCCCTGCATCGCGTAGGTCGCCGCCAGCGATGCGCCGTCAGTCGGCATGCCACTCTTCACGTCGAGGATGCAGGTCTGCCCATCGATCACGGCCGCCAGATCGAACGCCCCTTCGATCGTACTGCCATCCGGGAGCACATGGGTGAACGTCAGTTCACGGCGCGCACTGACATGGACCGCAATCTCGGCCCAGCGTGGGTGACCGATCACCCGTCCAACCTTCTCGCGTGTATCGGTGCGCAGTGCGTCGCGCGTTGCATCATCCAGATCGGCATCCGCATGTCGCCCGATGGCGGCGTCAATCAGGGGTTCGAGATCCGGCGTCGCTGCACCCCAGTGCTCGAGGACATCGTGGACGATGGTGCCACCCAGTGCGCTGCTCCCGCCTCGGAGTCGGCTGTCGGCCAGCGGGTCATTGGGGTCCAGGCTCCGAATGTTGCGGGACCACCAGGCGCCGGGGTCCGCGGTGAACTCCATCAGTTGCGTAGCCGACAGCCGCCGCTTGCCCGACCTGGCAACGATGGGTTCAGGCGCGCTGAATCGCTCGGGAATCGCGTCGACAGTGTCCGACTCGGCAACGCGCGACTCAGCCACAACACCAGCCGCATCAACCGCAACCCGCGACACCAGCATCCGGAATGCCGTGCCATCGCTGTGTGTGTAGCTGACCACGTCCGGAAAGTCTGGTGCCTCCAGCTCACTGGCGAAACTCTCACGGATCAGGTCTCCGGGGCTGCCGCTGAACTTCTTCACCACTGGCCCATCATCAGGCGACGCTGTGCCGCCGTCAGCCTTCGGCGCCGATAGCGCAATGCCGCTCAGCACCAGCAACTCCTTCGGCCGGGTGGCCGCGACGTACCACAACCGATACGACTCCGCCTGACGCTCCAGCCCCAGCTGCGCCGCGAAGTCGCTGAACACCGCGTCATCCGGTTCACCTGCATCGTTCACCAGCGACAGATCCCTGAGCCGGAACGACTCGCGGCCAGTGAGCAAGGTCCCACTCTCCGGCTTTCCACCGCGCACCATGTCGCACCAGAACACCACCGGCCATTCGAGCCCCTTGGCGCTGTGAATCGACGTGATCGTCACGACTTCCGCGCGCTCGCGGTACAGCCGCTCCTGCGGTTCCTTGATTCCTGATTCACGCACCTCTTCCACGTCGCGCAGCCATTCACCGAGCGACGAATCACCCGAGTCCGTTGCGATGCGAACCAGCTTGCGCAGGTTGCCGATCGCCTGGGCACCGCGCTGCGGATCGAGTGACAGCGCGGCCAGGAAGCCCGTCTCCATGATCATGCGCTGCAGCAGTTCGCCCAGCGGCATCCGATCGCGCAACGCCCCGAATCGCTCGAGTATCGAACCGGCCGAGTCGAGCAATGGCCGCTCGCGCTGCTCCGTTTGCAACGCCTCACGCCACCCATCGGGGTGCTCGGCCAGTGCCAGCAGCGTGTCATCACGCACACCCACGAACGGTGACTTGAGAAAGCCGATCAGCGCCGCCTGATCCACCACCACCGAACCGCTGTCCCGAATGGCGCGTAATGCCAGCAGGCAATCGATGATCTCTCGCGACTCCCAGAACCCTTCGCCGCGCAACACGTACACCGGAATGCCGCGCGCGCGCAGCGCCGCTTCGTACAGATCCACGTCGCCCCACCCGGCCAGCAGGATCGCGACATCGCGATACGGTCGGTTCGCCGCGTGGAGCGCCTCGATACGCAGCGCGACATCCCGGGCCTCGAGTCGCCGCACTTCGCCCGCCGACCGCATCTTGCCATCCGCCAGCGCCGGCACGCAGCGCAACTCGACACACTCATCACCCTCGGCATCATCACCGCGGGCGCCAAGGGCCGCGTAAGACACTTCAAAGGGCTTCCGCTCGCCGTCCGGTGACACTGCACGATCGAGTGCCGCGCCGAATACACGATCGACGAATGCCAGAATACCTTTCCGACTGCGGAAGTTGTCGGACAGTTCTGCCCTGGCGCCATCAGCGCTGGCCGCGCCGAATTGCAACGCCACGCCATTCCAGAGGGTCACATCTGCGCGGCGGAACCGGAAGATGCTCTGCTTCGGATCACCAACGAGCACGATGCGCGTGGGATTCTGGTCATCCGTATCCAGCCCGCCCAGCAGCATCGCGATGTCGCGCTGCACTGGGTCCACATCCTGAAATTCGTCCACGATCAGCACACGAATCCGCCGCTGGATTGCGCGCCGCACTTCCGGATAGTCACGCAGCAGGTCCCGTGTCACCACCAACAGGCTGTCGAAGTCGTACAATCCTTCGTCTGCCATGTGTGTGCGACGGATGTCGACGGCACGCATCGCCAGGTCGAGCAGCCGTTCCTCATGCGTACGCAGTCCCTCACGATTGGCCGAGTATGCCGCGAGCCGCGACGTGTCTTCCGCCAGCGTCTGGATGAATCGTGCCACATCGCGGATCCGCCGCCCACTCACCAGCGGCTCGAGCCAAGCCGGATCACGCGTCTCCACCGCCTCCGTCAGCGCCTGCTGGGCGAAGGTGCTGCCAAGCGCCGACGATTTCATCTCGTCGATCACGGTCATACCTGGCCGCAACCCCGCGCGCAGCGCAAACTCGCGCAACAGCTCGCCGCAAAACCCATGAATGGTGCCGATACGTGCGCCATCCACCTCGGTCGCGATGTGCGCAAGGCCCGACAGTTTGAATGCCTGCCGCAGCTTCCGCTTCAGATCAGCCGCCGCCTGGTTGGTGAACGTGATTGCCGCGATCTGCCCGAGCTCCAGCGTCGTCTGCGCCCGAAACGTCGTGCCTTCGTCGTCCGTGACGGGTGCGCCGAGCAGGTGACACACCATCTGCACCACGGTGGACGTCTTGCCCGAGCCTGCGCCTGCGCCAACCAGCAATCGCTGTGCGCCAGAGCGCACGACGTTGCGCTGCGAGGAGGTGAGCGGCTTGAGCCCAGACTGTGCGGGGATGGGCTGGTGCGGAGCGGTCATGACGTCCACCCCGTATCCACCGGTCCGCCTGGCACACGACAGACATCCCGCGCCGGACAGTACGGCGAACAGCCGCACGATGGCGTCGGGTTGGTCGGCAGTTCACCACCGCGCACCATGCTGATCCGACGCACCGCGGCGTTCATCGCCTCGGTCAACTGCTCCTCGGCCGTCGGATTGATTTCGAGCGTACTGGGTTTCTTCGCCGCATTCCTGACGTTCACGAACTTCAGTTGATGCACCACCTTCGGCGTACGCAGCGTGCGGTACTCCATGTGCGCCAGCAACGTGTCGGGAAACTGCTGCCGCAGCACTGCTGCATAGAGCGGCACCTGCAGGACGACACCGTCGTTCCACGCTTTTCTGTTTCCTGCGCCCGGCGTGGACGCCACCGACGTCTTGTAGTCCACCGCCGCGATGTACTGCCGGGCACCAGCCACGCGATCATCCACGCCGCGATCCACCCGATCCACGCTGCCGCGCAACAGGAACGATGTGCCAGCAGCACTCAGGCGTACGCGGTCGAACGCCCACTCGCCCGCACTGGCACCGGTGCGAAGCTGCTTCGACGCGCCGGTGCGATTGTTCGAACTCTTCGCGTTCCACTCCATCTCGAACGTGAGGTACCGCTCGAGCACCGACGACAGTTCCGCCCGCACCAGCGCGTGATACACCGGGTTCCCCATCCAGACCTTCGCCGACACCTCCTCCCACGCCGTTTCCAGCGCGCGTCGTGCCATCGGCATCACCCACGCGCTGTCCTCGGGCAGCAGGTAGACGGCCGACGTGCTGCGTGTCGTTCGTGCATCCGCAAAGAACCGGTCGAGCGCTTCGTGCAGCACCGTGCCGAACGCACTCGCATCCATCTCGTCGGTCGCGTCGGTTTTCTGCCTCAGTTTCAGCAATCGCTCGGCAAACCACGACCAGGCACATTTCGCCAGCCCTTCCAGCTGCGTGGCTGACCAGACGTAGTCTTCGCCATAGCGGTTGGTGATTGACGTGCGCAGCTCGGAATCCTCGATCTGACCGTTCCACGGCGACGGCGCACGCGTTCGCTGCTGCTCCAGACGTGCGATCTGCATCGCGTGGGCGGCAGCCGCGGCGGCGTTCACTCCGGTCACCTGCGGGAATCCCGGGATCCACACCCGCTGCGGCAGAATGCGCGTCAGCGCTCCAGCGGCCTCGAGATCGGTTTCCGTCTCGACTTTAGACGCACGCTGCAGGATGTCGATCACGTCGTCGATGAAGCGGGAACGGATCACCTCGCGGCCGTCAGCCGACATCGACGCCCAGGAGAGTGCCAGCGAGTCGCGTGGTGCCTCACAGAGTACGCGGAAGAGCTCCTGCTCACGACCTGCCCACTGTTCTGGGTGGTCGAGCGGCAGCCCCGCGTTGATCAGGGTGATCCGTTCCTGATCTGTCAGAATCTGCGGCGTAGCCCGGCGCAGTGGAAACTCTTCCGCCGCCATCCCGGCCACGAAGAGATGGTCGAACGCGCGCCACCCCGCCGCCATGGCTTCGCTGATCACCACGCCGAATCCTGTCTCAGGCTGGCTGGTGATGTCGGTGTCGAGCAGCGGTGCGAGTTCGGCTGAAAACTGCTGCGCTGAGACAGGTGTGTCGTCGTCACCGAACTCCCGCAATGCCGCAATCCAGTCGAGCGCCAGCTTCATCAGTCCTTCCCGCGCCCGGACATCCGTGCTCCAGACGCCGAAATCGTCAGCCGGCGTTGTGTGCAGCGCGTCCATGACTCCGTGCTTCGGATCAACGAGCATCTCGCGCATCCACTCGAACCACGCTGCACGCGTGCGCGATCGATCCATGTTCTTCGCTTCGGGCAGCCAGGCCCGCCACGCCGCCAGACAGCCCGCAACTCGTTGCGTGTCGGGCAGCCGGAATGGTGTGACGCGGGCGCCATCACGCGTTGTATCCCGCGAAGTGCATCGCGACAGGAGTTCGCTCAGCGCCTTCTCCCAGTCATCCAGTTGCACCACTGCCGTCAGTCGTCCCGCGACGTCGATCACATCCACATCGAGCGCCGAGTGCAGCAGCGGATTCTCGGCTACCTCGAGGAGCGCGTGCCTCGACCAGTTGCGTACCATTGCGTTCAGCAGCGCGCGTATCGCTCGAGCCGGCGCCGTTTCCCTGAGCGCCGTGCGACGACGCGCGGACACCGGCACGCCAAGTGCGGTCAACGCCGCCGCCATCGCGTCCACGCCGGGCCGTTCGTTGCGATAGATCACCGCAATGCGCGATGCCGCGGCGCCACCGTCGATGAGGGCTCGTACGCGGACCGCGATCGATTCCACCTCGCGCGCCAGATCGGGCGCGTCGATCAGGCGAATGCGCTGCAGTGTTACAGCATCGACCGGTGCCGACTGATCAGGGCTCGCGAAGAGCGCACGCGCCAGCGTCGTGCCGGCGCCCGATCCACTGCTGTCGTCGGTGAATTCCGGCTGCAGGTCGCGTGGGAATGCGAGCCGCTCGGACGAGAGCAGGGTGACCGTGTCGACCACCGGGCAATCGCGCAGCGCACGCAGGAGCGCCGTGTAGCCGCCGCGCAGACTCGCCAGTCCGACGATACGGATGTCGCGTCGCTGTCCGAGTCGCGTGCTGAAGCCTGCCGCATCGCTGGTGATGCTGCGCGCCAGCGTCACGATCGTCGCCCGCGTGTCGCTCCGATCGAGTCTGGCGAGCGTGGCATGCCACTCGGCGTAGATCGCCGTCAGTGCATCATCCCGTCGCGTCTCGAATACATCGCGTTGTCCGGTGTCATCGAGCGCAACGAATGCCGTGCGCAGATCAACGAGTGTGATACCTTCCCCGAGCATCTCGCCGATCAACGCATCGAGCGCCGGGACCCACTGCTCCGATGCTGCGCCCGAGCCGAAGACGCCGGCACCCTGGACGCGGACGATGCGGCCGAGAAGGACCCGGCGTTCCGGGTCGGTGAGTGGCGGCGGTGTCGCGCCGTCCCACCGTCGCGCCAGATCCTGGAAGGTGCAGACGGTGGGGTCGAACCAGCCGGCGACGCCCTGTTCTGCGGCCAATGCATGAAAGTCGTCCCGCAGGCCACCCTGGCGAAGAACGATCCACGCTGGGAGCGTCGGCCACGGTGAGGCGTCGGTGGCTGGCGGCAGCGGGAAGAGACCGTCGGCCGCGCGGAGCAGCAGCTGAGCTGGGTCTGGGGCGACGATCATGCGGAGTGAGGCCATGCGCTCAAATCTGTCGCAGGGTCCGACACCGGCAGGGGTCGCATGCGTCTGGCTCAGCTCTGCATGCGCTCGGCTGGGGGGTCTCGAAATGGTCGACGCTGCTGGTATACCGCTCAAGCCAACCAGGTGCCGACGAAACGATCTTGACGTCGGGAAACATGGTGTGTACTCTAGTTATCGAAGTTAGTCTTTTGTGTTAATATCGCGAACATCTTTATCTTTCCATTATGGACCCGATTGCCAATCCATTCGCCCCTGGCGCAGGCGCCCCTCCGCCACAGCTCGCCGGTCGCGACGAGCTGATCGAAACGGTGCGGGTCGCGCTGGAGCGCGTCCGGCGCGGCAAGCCGTCGAAGAGCATTCTGATGGTTGGGCTCAGGGGCGTCGGGAAGACCGTGCTGCTGGACCGGATGCGTGACAACGCGGAAGCCGCGGGCATCCAGACCCTCCGGATCGAAGCGCCGGAGAGCCGCTCGCTGCCGGCCATTCTGGCTCCGCAGCTCCGCCTGGCGCTGCTGCGGTTGTCCCGCGTCGAGAAGGCGAAGGAACTCGCGACGCGGGCTCTCCGCGGACTGGCGGGTTTCGCAAACGGGTTGAAGCTCAAGTTCAATGACATCTCGGTCGGTTTCGACTTCGAATCCGAGCCTGGCCTGGCCGACAACGGTGATCTCGAGCACGACCTGCAATCGCTGTTCGAGGTGGCTGGCGCGGCCGCACTGGCCGGCGACACCGCCCTCGCGATTTTCGTCGATGAGCTGCAGTACGTCGAGGAGTCGCAGCTCGAGGCGTTGATCACCGCCCTGCATCGCACGGCGCAGCGACAGCTGCCGGTTGTCCTCGTCGGCGCCGGTCTCCCTCAACTGCGAGTTCAGACGGGGCGCGCCAGGTCGTACGCCGAGCGGCTGTTCGATTTCCCCACCATCGGACCGCTCCCGCCAGAGGCTGCGCGGCAGGCGATCGCCAAACCGATCGAAGCGGAGCACTGCAGCATCGACGACGACGCACTGGAGCGCATCGTCTCCGAAACGCAGGGTTACCCGTACTTCCTGCAGGAGTGGGGCAAGCATTCCTGGGACGTGGCCGATGCGTCGCCCATCACGCTGGACGATGTGGAGCTGGCATCGCGCTCAGTCGTTGCCGCGCTGGATGAGAGTTTCTTTCGTGTGCGCTTCGACCGATTGGCGCCGACGGAGAAGCGGTATCTGCGCGCGATGGCGGAGCTGGGCGCGGGCCCGCATCGCAGCGGCGAGATCGCCGACCTGCTGGGAAAGCCGGTGACTGCATTTGGTCCCATCCGCGCCAAACTCATCGAGAAAGGGATGATCTGGAGTCCGGATCATGGAGATACGGCGTTCACCGTGCCGTTGTTCGACACGTTCATGAAGCGGATCATGCCGGGGGGGGAGTGGCGGGAGTAGGGGCCATTCCGCCATTCCGCCATTCCGCATGGAGTGCGTGCACCAATCCGCAGTTCTGCATGCCAGCACCATGTCGATCCATCGATCTGCATATTATTCCGCATGAAGAACGATGTCGTCCAGAGCAACAGCCTCCCGCGTGGCCAACGCGCCCGCGCAGTCGAGCGGGGTCCCTTCAAGGGGTCGTCCCTTCAAGGGGTC
>CAYMQV010000001.1:0-3820 GCA_964392395.1 uncultured Gemmatimonadaceae bacterium | reverse complement strand
GTCCCTTCAAGGGGTCGTCCCTTCAAGGGGTCAGACTTCTTGAAGGGCGTCCCTGAACTGCAAGTGGATACTACTGCGGATCCGTGTCTGCCGCCGACAGGTCTGTAAACCACCGATAACGGCGCCGGAAAAGTGTCTCGAGCTTCTCCGCCGATGCATCATCCGGAGCGGCAAGTGCGAGCTCCGGCGCACTCCGCTCAAGATCCGCCGAGAGACTCTGCACCGTCTCCTGCTCGAACTCCCCGAGTACGATCAGCTCGCCGGCGTACAGTCTGGCTTCGACCGGACCACGATCGAACACGACTGGTACACTTCGGCGCAGCTCAACCAGCCGATCATCCGTCACCGGTGCGGTCAGTCGAACACCCAGCGCAATGAGCCCGGGCACCATCGGCCGCATGTAGCACTCTTGTTCGCCGAGCGACATGGGAAACAGCCCAATTGCACTGCAGCGACGGAGCACACGCGCCACCTCGATCTCTTCGTCCGTGTCCACCCTGAACACGTGCTGGTCGCAGTCGCTGCAGTGGCGCACCTGTTCCTGAGCCGTCGGTGCGAGGACGAGCCATTGCTTGTCGCAGACGAAAGCGAGTTCACAGCGTGTCATCGGGACATCTCCATGTGCGACAGGAACCAAACGACGCGTCAGTCTACGACGAGCGTCTGACAGAAACGTTCCTGCAGAGCGGCCTGCAGCGGAAGCGGCACGGCGTCTGTACGCATTGAGGACGACGGGATACCTTCTGTTCGTGGCTCCGAGCCGAGCCAGTGCGCCACGCTGACCCCGATCTGACGCACAGGTCATTCGATGCACAGATCGATGATACGCTATCTGCGGAGCCGTGGAAATGCCAGCGATTCGTAACGCCGTACTCGGCCTGCTGCTCACGCTCAGTGCCTGTCGTCGCGGTGCGGTTGCACCACAGGCACCGGCGTTTGCACTGACCGTGCTGACGGCGGCAGACACCGCGCCGACCGAACTCGCCGTCACCCTGCTCGATGACGCGCAACGCGTGACGATTCCGCTCACGCGTTGCGCGCCGAATCACTACACGGCGTCACTGCCACCGAGACGTCGCGCGCGACACTCGACGTCTCGGTTCCCGAACATGTGCCGCTACGGACGAAGCTCTGGCTACCGACCAACGGCCCCGCCGACATCGTGATCCGGCCCCGTGCGCTCGTACCGCGGAAGAACATCACCACGCTTCGTGTGGTCGGCGACTTCAACGAGTTCGACGACGATTCCGCCGTCGCGCTGGTTCCGGACGGTCGAGGACATCTGCGCGCCGCGATCCCGTTCACCGGCGACTCGTCGCGCTTTCATATCCTCGGCTACGGTGGCGGATCGCGCGGCGCGTGGATTCCCGTGACGTCATGGGCCACGACACCCAATCCGTATGGCCCGCCGATCTATGCCGGCGTACGGAAGACGGTGCGCGACACGCTGTTTTTCGACGTGGACACCGCCCAGGTGCGAAGGCTCACGCCAACGCCGCGGATCACGATGCGCGGCGGCGACACCCTCGCACTGCGCGCCAACCAGTTGCTGCTGGAGCGCGCCGATGCCCGGTCGGCCACCGAAGCCGTGCAGTGGTGGCGTGATTCAGGCAGCGTTACCCTGCGTGCTGAGGCGATCAGCCGGGCAACGAAGGTGCTCGACAGTGCGTCTGATCCGCGTGTCCGTGGCGAGGCGCTGGGGCCTGTTCTGGCGTTGTCGCCAAAGCGGCCCGACACCATGCGGAAGTTCGGCGCGGCGCTGTTGCGCGAGTTGCCGGCCGGCAGTGCCATCGCCCGCGACCGGGATGGCATGGAAGCGATCGGTGACGCGATCACCGCGTCGTCGATCGACTCGACGCTCAGCGACTCGGCGCGCGCACGAATCAACCAGACCGTCGTCCGCAACATCCGCGACAACATGCTCCCCGTCGCACGAAAGTCCGGTGATTCGGGCGTGCGGGTCAACGGTGGCTCACGTCATCGTACCGGCTGCAGACCGCCGGCGACACGGCGGCACTCTATGCCGTGATCGACGAGGCCCTGGCGGCGATGCCGACCAATCAGTTCATCACCAAGCTGCCCGCGTCGATGGGTCGCGCGAAAGTGCTGCGTGCCGGTGCACAATTCACCGCGTTCCGCATGGCAGCCATCGGTGGTGGCACCGAGCTGACCAACGCGGTGTTTGCGAAGGCGCGCTACACCCTGGTGGACTTCTGGGGCACCTGGTGCGCTCCGTGCGTGTTCGAGATGCCCGTGCGGCACAAGTCATGCCAGCGCTTCGAGGATCGCGGCTTCTCGATCGTGAGCCTCTCCACCGACGCGTCCATCGCAACGGTCGACAAGTTCCGGCAGGACAAGTGGAAGATGCCCTGGACCAACGGCTGGATGGGCCCGCAGGGGAACGACTCACCCGCGCTCACCGCGCTCGGCGTGATGGAGTTTCCACTGGCACTACTGGTTGATTCGACGGGGAAGATCGTGGCGGTGCACGACGGGCTCCGCGGCGGGGCGCTCGGGGTGACGCTGGAGAAGCTGCTCCGGTAGCGGGCATTCACAAAGCGCTGGGTGTCCATCCGAATGCCCCACCCGACTGTCAGACCTTCGCGCCAGATTTCCGTCACTGGAAGGCAGTCGTTTTTCACCGTCACCGGGAGTGCAAATCAGCATTGTTTCCGATTCCGAAGCCATCGACGCTGCACACAGCCGCGCGCGTGGCTGCCTGCTCGGCGGTGCGATCGGCGACGCGCTGGGGTGGCCGGTGGAGTTCATGACCCTGCCGGAGATCATCTCGACGTATGGAGCTGCAGGGATCACGGAACTCGTGGTGGATCCGATTCGTGGCGTGGCCGAATTGACTGACGATACGCAGATGACGCTGTTCACGGCCGAGGGGGTGCTGCGGGGCATCTGTCGCGCTCACCGCAAGGGAATTGGCGGCCCCGAAAGCACGATGGCGCAAGCGTACCGGCGTTGGCTGCTGACGCAGGATGGCATGGAGCACTTCGTTCCCACGGATCCGAGCGAGCTCGCGTTTTTGCTCGGCGAGACGTTGGCGACGCACGGCCCACTGAGTGGTGCGGTCAGAAGTGAGTTGTTGGATCCAAGCAGCGGTGACGTGAGTGGCTGGTTGATCCGCGAGCCCGCGCTCCATGTGCGGCGTGCGCCTGGCACCACCTGTCTCTCGGCACTGCGCAGCTACACCTACGGGAAGGCGCGTCCTGCGAGGAACGACAGCAAGGGATGCGGGGGCGTGATGCGCGTCGCGCCGATCGGCCTCGTGCGCGGAGCGAGCGTCGACATGCTGTTCGAGCTGGCCTGCTTCGCGGCCGGGATCACGCACGGGCATCCGAGCGGCATTCTGTCATCGGGTGTCTTCGCGGGAATGATCCGCAGCATCATCGATCGGGCGTCAATTCTTGAATCGATCGAGCTGGCGCAGTCGCTGCTCGAGCGGCAGCCCGACCATCAGGAGACGTCGGCGGTGATTGTGAAGGCGGTACGGGCAGCGAAGAGCCGAAGGAAGGCATCACCCGCGATCATCGCGTCGCTTGGTCAAGGCTGGGTGGCGGAAGAGGCGCTCTCGATTGCGATTTTCTGTGCGCTCCGCGGCGAGGCGTGTGAGGATGTCGAGTGGGCGCTGCGGCTGGCGGTGAATCATGATGGGGACAGTGATTCGACCGGGTCGATGACGGGGCAGTTGCTTGGGGCGCGGTTCGGAGTGGAGGCGTTACCGGCGCGGTGGGTGGAGCGGGTGGAGTTGCGGGAGGTGATCACGACGGTGGCGGATGATCTGGTGACGGAGCATGAGGAGGGGGAGCGG